>NZ_JASCOY010000005.1:0-147965 GCF_029960075.1 Pseudomonas sp. PS02290 | reverse complement strand
TCACTCCGGTCTCGCTCCGTGGGCCCGCGCCGAACGGACATCCATGTCCTGACGGCGCTCTCGCCGCATCCATGCGGCTCGGCCCACTGCGCGAGACCTGCGTTCAGCCTGCACCCAAGTCGCGATTGGCAGTGAGTGGGCTTTCTGTGTACGAAGATCAAAAACTGATCAAGGGCTTCCCGGCTGAAGCCGGTCCTACAGTCGGAGCCGATTCTAAGGGGGGCTGATCGTTCCCGCGCTCTGCATGGGCATGCATCCCGTGACGCTCCGCGTCACCTGAGCCCGGTCCCGCTGAATGCACCCGCTGCTTTTAGTGGGACCGGCTTTAGCCGGGAAGGGGCCGGTCGGCGCGCTGACGGAGTGTGAGCCGATCACTGCCTCTCGATCCCCACCCCATAAAAAACCGGCCACTTGGGCCGGTTCTTCAATCGCGCAGCAGCATCGACTTAGTCGTTGAAGTCGTGCCAGCCGCCCATTTCTTTCCACCGGTTGACGATGCCGCAGAACAGCTCGGCAGTCTTCTCGGTGTCGTAACGGGCCGAATGGGCTTCGCGGCCATCGAAATCGATGTCCGCCGACTGGCAGGCTTTCGCCAGGACAGTCTGACCGTACGCCAGGCCCGCCAGGGTCGCGGTGTCAAAGCTGGAGAACGGGTGGAACGGATTACGCTTCATGTCGAGCCGCGCAACCGCTGCGTTGAGAAAGCCCAGGTCGAAGCTGGCATTGTGGCCCACCAGAATCGCGCGCTTGCAGCCATTGGCCTTTAGCGCTTTGCGGATGCCGCGGAAGATGTCGGTCAGCGCCGTTTCTTCGCTCACGGCCATGCGCAGCGGGTGATCCAGTTTGATGCCGGTGAACTCCAGCGCCGCGGCTTCAACGTTGGCACCTTCGAAGGGTTCGACGCGGAAGAAATAGGTGTGGTCCGGAAAGACAAAGCCTTTCTCGTCCATGCCAATCGTCGTGGCGGCGATTTCCAGCAATGCATCGGTGGCGCAATTGAAACCGCCAGTTTCTACGTCAACGACAACGGGCAGGTAACCGCGAAAACGGGCAGCCATCGGGTGCCGGGACCCTGTACCGCCACCGGAGCCTTCTTGCTCGTCTTCGTAATGTTCTTCACTCACGCGTGTTCCTCCAGCAGGCGCCAGCGCAGTTTTTCACCGGCGCGCAGCGGGATAACAGAAAGCTCGCCAAACGGCAGGCTGGCGGGGGCCGTCCACTCGTCACGAACCAGGGTAATGGTGTCGGTGTTGGCCGGCAGGCCATAAAAGGCCGGGCCGTGGAGACTGGCGAAACCTTCCAGCTTGTCCAGCGCATTGCGTGACTCGAATGCCTCGGCATAAAGCTCGATGGCGGCGAACGCGGTGTAGCAGCCGGCACAACCGCATGCCGCTTCTTTGGCGTGCTGCGCGTGGGGCGCGGAGTCCGTTCCGAGGAAGAACTTGCTGCTGCCGCTGGTGGCCGCATCGAGCAGGGCGACCTGGTGGGTGTTGCGCTTGAGGATCGGCAGGCAATAGAAGTGGGGACGGATGCCGCCCACCAGCATGTGATTGCGGTTGTACAGCAAATGGTGCGCAGTGATGGTCGCGCCGACATTGGCTGACGCTTCAGTGACGAACTGCACGGCGTCGGTGGTGGTGATGTGTTCGAACACCACTTTCAACGTCGGGAAACGCTCGACGACACGGCGCATATGTTCATCGATGAAAATTTTCTCGCGGTCGAACACGTCGATGTCGCCGCGGGTCACCTCGCCGTGGATCAACAGCGGCAGTCCCACTTCGGCCATCGCCTCGAGCACCGGGAAGATCTTGTCGACGCTGGTCACGCCCGAATCGGAGTTGGTGGTGGCGCCTGCCGGGTACAACTTGGCGGCGTAGACGAAACCACTGGCCTTCGCGGCGCGAATCTCTTCGGGCTGCGTCAGGTCGGTCAGGTAAAGCACCATCAGCGGCTCGAAGCGACTGCCTTGCGGGCGCGCAGCGAGGATGCGCTGACGATAAGCGTCCGCTTGCTCGGCGTTGCGTACCGGCGGCACGAGGTTCGGCATGATGATCGCGCGGCCAAAAGTGCGCGCTACGTCGGCGACGGTGTGGGGCAAAACAGCGCCATCTCGAAGATGGATGTGCCAGTCGTCGGGGCGCAGGAGGGTCAGGCGTTCGGACATTGGGGATTCCAGGCGGGTCAAACTCGCTGGGAATGCTACCGGAAAAGACTCCTCCAGGCACTCGCTATCAAGTTTTGCGGGAAGTTACCGATAGCCACGTGTAAGTCATAAATCCTGTTACACGTAAATTCAGTGGAGCCTCCCGTGCGCCAGCGATATCTAGCTCTGCTCAGCGCGTTTGCCAGCCTGCCGGCCATGGCGCTCACCTTCCAGACCCGTCTGGAGAATATTGAGTGGAAGGTGGAAGGCGACCAGTTCGAGTGCAGGCTGACGCAGCCGATCACCGATTTCGGTGCCGGAGAGTTCGTGCGTCGCGCGGGTGAGCAGCCGACGTTTCGCTTGAAAGCCAATGGCTACAGTCTGGCGTCCGGTTCGGCCATGTTGATTGCCGCCGCGGCGCCGTGGCAGCCGGGTCGCAGTGACCTCAATCTTGGCGCGGTGAGAGTCAGCGGCGGCGAGATTCCTTTCAATACCAACCAGGCCCAGGCCACACGCCTGATCGCGGGCTTGATGGAAGGGCGCAGCCCGGTGTTTCGTCATTCTCTGCGCGATGGCGGCGGCGCGATGGAAGTCCGTCTGTTGCCAGTCAAATTCAGCAAGGCCTACGGCGAGTTTCAAGTGTGTACGGCGAAGCTGTTGCCGATGAATTTCGAGCAAGTGCGTCAGTCCGAGATCGGCTTCCCTGGCGGCGGCATCGAGCTGGACGCCAAGGCCAAACGCCAGCTGGACACCGTGCTGGCTTATATGAAGGCTGATCCGACGGTCAATCACGTCGAACTCGATGGTCACTCTGACAACAGTGGTAACCGATTGACCAACCGCGATCTGTCGCGGCGTCGTGCGCTGTCGGTCATGGACTACCTTAAAGCCCAAGGCATCCCGGAAGAGCAGATAACCCTGCGCTTCCACGGCGAACAGTACCCACTGGCGCCCAACACCAACAACGCCAATCGCGCGCGCAACCGCCGGGTCAACATTCACCTGGAGCGTGTGGCGCAGCAGACTCCGGCCATACCGCCCGCTGCTGCACCCGCTCCGACGCCGGCTCCATTGCCCGGGCCTGCCGCAACGCCAACGCCGGGCGCCGCGCCTGTTACAGCAGCCGGTGCGACCCCCGCCAAGGCGTCTTGATGATGCGCGCCCAGGTCGTCTGACTGACAGAATCTGTCGCTTTGTCGTCAGAAGCTGTCGCGACACTGTAAATTCCTGCGCGTGATCGGTAAACTCGTCGGTTTTCCGTACAACGCGTTGGAGTGATGGCATGGCGGACGTAAACAAGGTAGTTCTCGCGTATTCCGGTGGCCTGGATACTTCGGTAATCCTCAAGTGGCTGCAAGATACGTACAACTGCGAAGTGGTGACCTTTACCGCTGACCTGGGTCAGGGCGAAGAAGTCGAGCCGGCACGCGCCAAGGCACAAGCCATGGGCGTCAAAGAAATCTACATCGACGATCTGCGCGAAGAATTCGTGCGTGATTTTGTGTTCCCGATGTTCCGCGCCAACACCGTCTATGAAGGCGAGTACCTGCTGGGTACTTCCATCGCGCGCCCCCTGATCGCCAAGCGCCTCATCGAAATCGCCAACGAAACCGGCGCCGACGCCATTTCCCACGGCGCTACCGGTAAAGGCAACGACCAGGTCCGCTTTGAACTGGGCGCCTATGCGCTCAAGCCTGGTGTAAAAGTCATTGCGCCATGGCGCGAGTGGGACCTGCTGTCCCGCGAGAAGCTCATGGACTATGCCGAGAAGCACGCGATCCCGATCGAGCGCCACGGCAAGAAAAAATCCCCGTACTCGATGGACGCCAACCTGTTGCACATCTCCTATGAAGGCGGCGTGCTGGAAGACACCTGGACCGAGCACGAAGAAGACATGTGGCGGTGGACAGTGTCCCCGGAAAACGCGCCGGACAAGCCGCAGTACCTGGAGCTGACCTACCGCAATGGCGACATCGTGGCACTGGACGGCGTTGAAATGACTCCGGCCACCGTCCTTGCCACCTTGAACCGCATTGGCGGCGAGCACGGCATCGGTCGTCTGGACATCGTCGAAAACCGCTATGTCGGCATGAAGTCCCGCGGCTGCTACGAGACCCCGGGCGGCACCATCATGCTGCGCGCTCACCGTGCGATCGAGTCGATCACCCTGGACCGCGAAGTCGCTCACCTTAAAGACGAGCTGATGCCGAAATACGCCAGCCTGATCTACACCGGCTACTGGTGGAGCCCTGAGCGTCTTATGCTGCAGCAGATGATCGATGCGTCGCAGGCCCACGTGAATGGTGTCGTGCGCCTGAAGCTGTATAAAGGCAACGTCATCGTGACCGGTCGCAAGTCCGACGAGTCGCTGTTCGATGCCAACATCGCGACGTTTGAAGAAGACGGCGGCGCCTACAACCAGGCAGACGCTGCGGGCTTTATCAAGCTCAATGCATTGCGCATGCGGATTGCAGCGAACAAAGGCCGCAAGTTGTTCTGATCGTTGTCGTGATTGATGTGCAGCCCTTGTTCAGGGCTGCACTCATTACACCTGTCCTCCGTATGCCGCTGCCGCTTCACCTGCAACCTTTACTGATCCGACACCGGCCGGTTGTTGCCGTCGTTCAAGAGCAGTAATAGAAGCTCTTGCGCTGTGCGTTATCTCCTGCCTCAATCTGGCAAATCTGTCTCTCCGCCAGCGGCTTTCTCAGCCGTACCCCCCTGCGAAGTTGTACGAAACTCAAAACGATAGGCTTTGCCGATGTCCCAGATATCGCGTACGCCGACACCCAGTAGTTGAGCGATCTCCGGAACGGTGTAACCCAGCGCCGAGTAATGCATGGCATGCCCGGCAATGGCGTCGTCCAGGGTAACCGGCTCTCGTTGCCGGGATGCGCGTGACCGGCGAACAGGCTGGCAGTAGCGGATTTTCAGGCCGTTCTCGCTGGCCAAACGCTTGATGTCCTTTTGGTTCATGCGCAGCGAGTATTGCAGCGCGGCGACACCAGCTCCCTTGGCCACAAGGCCCTTGAGCAGGTCGACCTTGGTGCACAGCTCGGCTTCCGGATCGGCCTCTCGGGTTTGCCTCGACGCTTCCGTCTCCCGCGACTCTCCTTCTGCAATGACGTTAATGACGCCGCCCTGAGAAACATAGCGCTCTACCGCCTCCGCCAGTTTGATAGGGTCACTGATTGCGCCAATGGAGTATTTTATTTTCTTGGTCATGGTAGGTTCCTTTGAACATATCAACTAAACAGCCTTCACCGCCGGGACGTTCACGCTTAAGAGCGTTTAAACACTGAATGGCTTATTCAAGCCGAAGAGCGGCCTGCGCACGGATTACTGTCATATAGAAGCGCCAGTATTTATGTGTGCAATAATCTTATATTGTGATAAGAGCCACTAACTATTAGTGGGCTGAACCATTCGCTCATCAAAAAGTAACGACTGGTAATAGGTTTGGCAAGTAAAAAGCCAAAAAATAGGGGGTTTGTTTTTTAATTCCTTTCGGTGAAGTTCTTTGCGGTAATAATAATCCGTTAGTTATGTAGTATTTTTCTGGAATGGCCTGAGGGTGCTGGATGTTATCGTCTGAATGGTATTACGTGAGAGGCGGGCCAGCCCCTCGTTTTAATAGGGGGTGATGTGAGGCGGTCGTTATAAGTTGGGTAACCCGGTTCGAGGGGTAACTATCTGGCCCCCTCCCGGTACCCCGTATCAAGGCGGGACCAGTTGAAAGTTAATCCGGACTGTTCAGAAATTTCTGAACACGCTGTAGGTCCTTTCGAGTATTTAAGATGTAATCAAACTCTTCGAGTTTGCCTGTGTCATTTAACCAAATGTGTGCGGTCGCATACGGTTCCCATGGCCCGCAATATTTTATGATTTTTGTTTGCTGGCGGCCCGGCAATATGGGCATATGCTGAAGCCATACGCCCAAGGTGAATGGGCTTAAACCCATTGGCCTGAGCCAGTCCTCACAGAGATAACCATTTTTCCCGAGCGTCCAGGAAAGCCCTGGATTTCCGCGTATTCAAACCCGTCGGCGGAGCAGGCGGTTCGCCGACCTGCCTTAGGACAAATCGCGCTATCAACCCGGATTCATATAGTGAGAACTGCTCAGCGTATTCAGGATTCAAAAATTACCACTTGCGGTCTCGGACATTATGCGGTCACGTACTGAGACGGGATTGAACATCGTAAAAAATAGAGCGGATAGGGCAGGTTTTGTAGGATTTTTCTGTTGGTTGAGTGAGAAAGGTCTTTGCCTGCTGATCTGCAGGGAGGAGCGCCATGCAAAGCACTAAACGACTAAGCTATTGTGCGGGCTCTGAAAATTCGAACAGCGAAGAATGGACTGCTCATGAATAAAGTGTTGATCGTGGATGATCACCCTGTCATCAGGCTCGCCGTACGCATGTTGATGGAACGCCATGGCTACGAAGTCATTGCCGAGACGGATAACGGCGTGGATGCGTTACAACTGGCGCGCGAGCACTTGCCGGACATTGTCATTCTGGACATCGGTATCCCCAAGCTCGATGGCCTTGAGGTTATCGCCCGATTGTCGGCGATGACGCTGGCCTTCAAGGTGCTGATCCTGACTTCCCAGGCACCGGGGCATTTTTCAATGCGCTGCATGCAGGCGGGTGCTGCAGGTTATGTCTGCAAGCAGCAGGATCTGACCGAGTTGCTCAGCGCCATCAAGGCGGTGTTGTCCGGCTACAGTTATTTCCCCAACCAGGCGTTGCACACAGTGCGCTCCAGTCTCGGCAATGCCAGTGAGGCGGAGATGGTGGATCGTCTGTCGGGAAGGGAAATGATGGTGTTGCAGCAGTTGGCCCGTGGCAAGACCAACAAGGAAATCGCCGACGGCATGTTCCTGAGCAACAAAACCGTCAGCACGTACAAGACGCGCCTGCTGCTCAAGCTCAATGCGCATTCGCTGGTCGACTTGATCGAGCTCGCGCAACGAAACGGGTTGGTCTGATGGCCGTGAGAGGACGGTGTTTGAGGGCGGCGTCATCAGCTGATGCCGCCAAGCCTCTCTGTCGGGAGAGGCCTGCTGCTCGAGTGCCGTCCAGGCCGGCTCAGAAATCGAAGTCGTAATCCGCAAGCTGACGTTGCAGGCGACGCTCTTCCAGAAGGTTGTCGATCGTGCGGCGCTTGCTGAGGTTGGTCTTGGCGGTTTCTACCGGCGCGGGCGGGACTTCGTCCGGGTCCTCGATCACGAAGTCGTCGTCAACTTCGACTTCGATGGTGTCTTTTTCATCGCTCATGATTCAGCCTCAGGCGTGAACGGTCGTTGGCGCTCCTTATAACGACAAACCCTGCGCGGGTAAAAAAGATTTTTTTAATCGATCAAAGCCTTGAGACGCTATTGTTCAATCGTCAGAGGTCTTGGCCTTGTACTCGCACAGGTCTTCGATCCGACAACTGCCACACCGGGGCTTGCGCGCAATACACACGTAACGCCCGTGAAGGATCAGCCAATGGTGCGCATCCATGAGGTAATCCCTTGGCACGAATTTCATCAGCTTGTTTTCAACTTCCACCACGTTCTTCCCTGGCGCGATGCCGGTACGGTTGCTGACGCGGAAGATGTGCGTGTCGACTGCCATCGCCAACTGGCGGAACGCGGTGTTCAGGACCACATTCGCGGTCTTGCGGCCCACGCCGGGAAGGGCTTCGAGTGCCTCTCGGGTCTGCGGCACCTCGCCGCCGTGCAATTCAATCAGCAAACGGCACGTTTCGATCACGTTTCGGGCCTTGCTGTTGTACAGGCCAATGGTCCTGATATAGGCAGACAAACCCTCGACACCCAGCGCGTAAATCGCCTCAGGCGTATTGGCGACCGGGTAGAGACGCGCCGTGGCCTTGTTGACGCTGACATCGGTGGCCTGTGCCGAGAGAATCACGGCGATCAGCAGCTCGAACGGCGTGGTGTAGGCCAGTTCGGTTTTGGGATCGGGATTGTCTTCGTGCAAGCGACGAAAGATCTCAAGGCGTTTGGCGGCGTTCATGGGGTGGGCTTTTCCTGAAAAGACGGTGCTGCGGGCGCCGGGTTCTGCAATTGGGCCAGCGCATGCTCTGCCTCGTCGAGGCCACGCTGCAGTTGCACGAGTTGCGCAGCTTGTTCGGCAATCGGCGGGTGACCAAAGGCTTTCAACGACTTCAGCAGTTGAGCTCTGCTCATGGCGACCTGGGCGCGTGCCTGTTTCAACGCCGCGTCACTGCCTGTCGACGGTTTTGAGCGAATCCGCGCCAGGGCGGCTTGCGCCGGATCTGGCTGGAGAACGGCCGGCGTGACGGTCCGTAACGGGCGAGCCTGGCGTCGCTGCTCATCGCGCTGCAGGCGGGCCGAGCGCGCATCAAAGCGTTGCCGCGCACGACTGCGTTTGACGGCCCTGACGGATCGCTGCTCTTCATCCATCGGGCAATCACCAATGAACGGCACGGAGGTCACTGGCAACGGCAGCATGTCGATGCAGTCGACCGGGCAGGGCGCAACGCACAGATCACAGCCGGTGCATTCCTGAACGATGACGGTGTGCATCAGCTTGGCGGCGCCAACGATGGCGTCCACGGGGCAGGCTTGAATGCATTTGGTGCAACCGATGCATTCGGCCTCGCGAATGAACGCGACTTGCGCCGGCGCGCGGCCTCGTTCGATGTCCAGTTGCAGCACCGGCACTTTCAGCAGTCGAGCCAGTGCTGCGATGGTCTCGTCGCCGCCGGGTGGACATTTGTTGATGGCTTCGCCGCTCGCAATGCCTTCGGCGTAGGGCTGGCAGCCTGGATGGCCGCACTTCCCACACTGGGTTTGCGGCAGCAAGGCGTCGATGCGCTGAATCAGGCTCATGCTTGGACCAGATCGACGACCCGAGCGGGCCGTCGATAACGTGCAGAATGTTACGGTTCGGGTCGGGTTACTTGATGCGCTGACCGGGCTTGGCGCCGCTGTCAGGGCTCAGCAGGTAAATCTCTTCACCGCCAGGACCCGCTGCCATCACCATTCCTTCCGAGATACCAAAGCGCATTTTTCGCGGCTTCAGGTTGGCGATCATCATGGTCAACCGACCCTCCAGCTCCGCCGGGTTCGGGTAGGCACTCTTGATGCCGGAGAAGACGTTGCGCTTCTCGTCGCCTATATCCAGCGTCAGGCGCAGCAGCTTGTCGGCGCCTTCGACGTGCTCGGCTTTCTCGATGAGCGCGACGCGAAGGTCAATCGCCGCAAAGGCGTCGAAGTCGATCTCCGGAGAGAGCGGGTCTTTCGTCAGCTCGCCATTGCCCTGCGGTGCCGCACCTGTGTCGGTGGCGCTGGCGGCCAGGTCTTCTTTCGATGCGTCGGTCATGGCTTCCACTTTTACGGGGTCGATGCGGGTCATCAGCGGCTGGAACGGGTTGAGCTGATGATTGCTCAGCAGCGTCTGGTGGTCGTTCCAGGTCAGTGGCGCGACGTTGAGGAACTGCTCGGCGTCTGCGGCCAGATTCGGCAGCACAGGCTTGAGGAAGATCACCAACTGACGGAACAGATTGATGCCCAGGGCGCAGATCGCCTGAACCTCGTCCTGTTTGCCTTCCTGCTTGGCCAGCGACCACGGCGCCTTTTCGGCAATCCAGGCGTTGGCGCGGTCGGCCAGCGCCATGATTTCGCGCATCGCGCGGGCAAAGTCACGCGCCTCGTAGGCGTCGGCAATGCTCGGCGCTGCGGTGCGGAAAGCGTCCGTCAACTCGGGCTCGGCATTGCCGGCCACCAGCAGACCTGCGTTGCCTTTCTGAATGAATCCCGCGCAACGGCTGGCAATGTTCACCACCTTGCCGATCAGGTCAGAGTTGACCTTCTGCACGAAGTCTTCAAGGTTCAGGTCGAGATCATCGACGCCACGGCCCAGCTTGGCCGCGTAGTAGTAACGCAGGTATTCCGGCGACAAATGTTCGAGGTAGGTGCGTGCCTTGATGAAGGTACCGCGGGATTTCGACATCTTCTGGCCATTGACGGTCAGGTAGCCGTGGACGTTGATGCCGGTAGGCTTGCGGAATCCCGAACCCTCGAGCATTGCTGGCCAGAACAGCGCGTGGAAGTTGACGATGTCTTTGCCGATGAAGTGGTAAAGCTCGGTGGTCGAATCCTTGCGCCAGAACGCGTCGAAGTCCAGCTCCGGACGGCGCGCGCACAGATTCTTGAAGCTCGCCATGTAGCCGATCGGCGCATCCAGCCATACGTAGAAATATTTGCCCGGCTCGTCGGGGATCTCGAAACCGAAATACGGCGCATCGCGGGAGATGTCCCACTGCTGCAGGCCGGAATCCAGCCACTCGGCGATCTTGTTCGCCACGGCGTCCTGCAACGTGCCGCTTCGCGTCCAGCTCTTGAGCATGGCGTCAAACGCAGGCAGGTCGAAGAAGAAATGCTTGGAGTCTCGGAGCACCGGGGTTGCACCGGAAATCGCGGACTTGGGGTCTTTCAGGTCAGTCGGGGCGTAGGTGGCACCGCACTTCTCGCAGTTGTCACCGTACTGGTCTTCAGTGCCGCATTTCGGGCAGGTGCCTTTGATGAAGCGGTCGGCCAGGAACATTTTCTTTTCCGGGTCGAAATACTGCGTCACGGAGCGCGTGGCAATGTGGCCGGCGTCGCGAAGACGTTTGTAGATCTCGCTCGACAGCTCGCGGTTTTCTTCGGCGTGGGTCGAGTGGAAGTTGTCGAAATCCACCAGGAAGTCAGCGAAGTCGGCGCTGTGCTCGGCCTGCACGTTGGCGATCAGTTGCTCGGGCGTGATGCCTTCTTTTTCGGCGCGCAGCATGATGGCCGAACCATGGGCGTCGTCCGCGCACACATAAATGCACTGGTTGCCGCGGTGCTTTTGAAAGCGCACCCACATGTCGGTCTGGATGTACTCGAGCATGTGGCCAAGGTGAATGGAACCATTGGCATAGGGCAGGGCGCTGGTGACGAGAATCTTGCGTGGCTCGGACATTGGGCTCGGCTACTTGAAGTGAAACGGAGGTCGGCCACTATAAAGGCCTGAGCGTTTTTTTTCATCCCGCGCTGCATGTGGGAATCTGCCGATGTGCTTGAAAGAAAAACGTCGCTGCGCTCTTTATCGGGCATACAAGGTAGGATGGCCGCCTGTTTTACTCAGTCTTTAAGGAGTCACCCATGAGCGCTGTCAATCGCGCAACGGTGGAAGCCGTCCTTCGCCAGTACATCGATCCGTACTTGAATCAGGACCCGGTCAGTGCCGGGTGTGTCCGCGCCATCGAGATCGACGGGAGTCGCGTGAGCGTCCAGCTGGAGTTGGGGTACGCGGCCGCGCTGTTCAAGAACGGCTGGGCGCAGATGCTGCAGATGGCGATTGAAGGGCTGGATGGCGTCGCCTCGGCGAGCGTCCAGATCACGTCGGTGATTCACCCTCACAAAGCCCTCGGCCAGATCCCTGGCCTGGCCAGCGTGAAGAACATCGTGGCGGTTGCGTCGGGAAAAGGCGGCGTCGGTAAATCCACGACCGCGGCCAACCTGGCGTTGGCGCTGTCCCGGGAAGGTGCGCGTGTGGGCATTCTCGATGCCGATATTTACGGCCCGAGCCAGGGCGTCATGTTTGGCATTGCCGAAGGCACCCGTCCGAAGATCAAGGATCAGAAGTGGTTCGTGCCCATTGAGGCCCACGGCATTGAAGTGATGTCCATGGCGTTTCTGACCGATGACAACACACCGATGGTCTGGAGAGGGCCGATGGTTTCGGGAGCGCTGCTGCAGCTGGTGACCCAGACCGCCTGGAATGACCTGGATTATCTGGTCATCGACATGCCGCCTGGCACCGGCGATATCCAGCTGACCCTCGCGCAGAAGGTGCCGGTCGCTGGCGCCGTCATTGTCACGACCCCGCAGGACCTTGCATTGCTGGACGCGAAGAAAGGCGTGGAGATGTTCCGCAAGGTCAACATCCCGGTGCTGGGTGTCGTTGAAAACATGGCCGTTCACATCTGTTCGAACTGCGGCCATGCCGAGCATTTGTTCGGCGAAGGCGGAGGGGAGAAGCTGGCGACCCAGTATGGCGTCGAGCTGCTGGCCTCGCTGCCACTGTCCATGTTGATTCGAGAACAGGCCGATGGCGGCAAGCCCACGGCGATTGCCGAGCCTGAGAGTCAGATCGCAATGGTGTATCAGGAGCTGGCGCGTCATGTGGGCGCGCGGATCGTGCTGCAGGAAGCTGCCACGGCGGAGATGCCGAGCATTTCTGTCAGCGACGATTGAGGCATTAAGCCGGTAGGCGAGATGCGCGATGTGTCGGATGCTCGGCATGTCGCGCTGATGGGGTTTCAGGTGGAGGTTGCAGGCGGGATGGGCAGAAGTGCTTTTTTGACAGGCATAAAAAAACCCCGCTTTTGAGGGCGGGGTCTTTTAAGCGAATCAGTACAAGTTAGATAACTTGAACTTCTTCAGCTTGCATGCCTTTCTGACCGCGGGTAGCGATGAAAGAGACCTGTTGGCCTTCTTTCAGGCTTTTGAAGCCGTCGGATTGGATAGCTTTGAAGTGAACGAACAGGTCGTCACCGGATTGTGGAGTGATGAAGCCGAAGCCTTTTTCATCGTTGAACCACTTAACGGTACCAGTTTGGCGATTAGACATGGTGTATCTCCTTGGACAAAGTTAACTGCGACTCAGGAAATGCCCTGGCCGAGACTGAGTGCAAAGAGCAGGAAAAATTCTTGGAGATGGTTGGATCGAAATTCAACATCGTGTAGATATTCTCAGTGACACAAGCAACACAGTGGAGCCACCTTACCCCACTTTTTCAGATGTGCAAAGGGGCTGTCTGCGATTTTTTCTTGAGGTGGCTCAACGCCCTTAATGCACACGGCGCGCAATCTTTGAACCCGGAGCGTTCGACCGGTAAGATGCCGGACATCTTTTTCACCTCGCTATTCAGGACACCGCCATGAGCATCAAATCGGACAAGTGGATTCGCCGCATGGCGCAGGAACACGGCATGATCGAGCCGTTTGTGGAGCGTCAGGTGCGCGGCGAAGGCGCTGATCGAGTGATCTCTTTCGGTGTCTCCAGCTACGGCTACGACGTGCGCTGCGCCGACGAATTCAAGGTGTTCACCAACATCAATTCGGCGACGGTGGACCCGAAAAATTTCGATGAAAAAAGTTTTGTCGATATTAAAAGCGATGTCTGCATCATCCCGCCTAACTCGTTTGCACTGGCGCGCACCGTCGAATATTTCCGCATTCCGCGTAACGTGCTGACCATCTGTCTGGGCAAAAGCACTTACGCGCGCTGCGGCATCATCGTCAACGTGACCCCCCTTGAGCCTGAATGGGAAGGCCACGTGACGCTGGAGTTCTCCAACACCACCACGCTGCCGGCGAAGATTTACGCCAATGAAGGCGTCGCACAGATGCTTTTCCTGGAATCCGACGAAGAGTGTGAAGTCTCCTACAAGGACCGTGGCGGCAAGTACCAGGGCCAGCGCGGTGTGACGCTGCCGCGTACCTGATAGCGCCATTTGTCAGCCAGTCAGTGAATTTGTCTCGGAATTCGCACTCTATTGACTGAACTGTTCCCATCCGCACCATGCGAATGGGACCAACGCTCAGGAGTGCCCTATGAAGAGACACATCAACACCAGCAGCAAGGAACCCGACCCGAGTGCCAATCAGGTTGGTTTGCTGGCTTGGTCGCTGTTAGCGCATCCACACCTCAATAATATGGTCGCCGGGGGCATTCCCGGGCAGCCAGATCCGGACAGTCCAAACGAGTACCCCCAGCCTGACGAAGGCGGCGTGCCGACAATCCCGGACGAGCCGCCACCCGCGCCGGTTGCCTGATTCATGTCCCGTCGGTGCCGCGGCATCGGCGGGCATAATTTGTCCCCGGTTTGGTCGTCAGCTAATGACCAGTGGTGGCTCGACGCACGTCGACCCGCGATCTCGAACTGCCCGCTTTTCTCAAACCGCCTCCCACACCGCGCCATCTCCTACCACATAGATCTTGCTGTTCTCAGCCCGATCAATATTCATTCCCCCCGTGAACGCGCCGAATGCTGGCAGCAGGCTCACCCGTGGCAGCACGTAGAAGCACGGCAGCCGCAATCGCTGGCGTCCCCGTCCATATAGCCTGTACGCCGGGTGAACATGGCCCGCCAGTACGTGAAAGTCAGGGTGTGGGTCAGGTTCATGCTGTAGCGCGTATGGTCCCAGAAACATCGGCTCCTCGACGACGTCCATGCGCAACGCCGGTGGCGGGTCCCCTGCACGCTTGTCATGGTTCCCCCGAATCAGGGTGATTGCCAGATCGTGGTGTTTGTCGCGCCATGCCTGAATGGCCGCCAGCGTGCCAGCCGCATGGGACTCCGGAGCATGAAGAAAATCCCCCAGAAAGATCAACCGATCGCAGTCGTAGCTCGCCAGCAGTGCATCCAGGCGCTGAAGGTTATCGTCGGTGGTGCCATGGGGCACTGGCTGGCCCAGCCTTCGGTAGGCAGCGGCCTTGCCAAAGTGGGCGTCGGCGATCAATAGCGCGCGCTCCGCCGGGTAATAAATGGCTTTGTCCGCCAGTAACCACAACTCCGCACCTGCCAGTTGAATCGAAAGATACGGCCTCACGTCATGACCTCAGGTCCGGCGGCTTTTTCCAGATCGCTGACCATGCGTGCGATGCGGTCGGAGAGTTTTTCGGTGCTGAGGCTTTCGCGCATGCGTTCGACCAGCAGCGGAAAGGCCATCGGGGTGGGGCGTTTGATCACGTGCAAATCCAGGGTCCGGTTGTTGATGCGGCTGAGGGTTTGTTCGAGACGGGCCACGTCCAGCTCCTGTCGCAGTACTTCCTCCTGCGCTTGGGTCAGCAGCAGGTTGCTGGCGTCGTACTGTTTGAACACTTCGAAAAACAAGCCGCTGGAGGCCTGCAGTTGTCGGTTGCTTTTGGGGGCGCCGGGGTAGCCGGAGAACACCAGCCCGGCGATGCGGGCAATCTCGCGGAAGCGGCGCAAGGCCAGTTCACCGGCGTTCAGGCTGGCAATGATATCGGCGAGAAGCTCGTCTTCGGAAAACAGCTGAGTCGTCAGACGCTCGTTCCAGTCGATCGGGGTGGCGCTGAGCAGCTCGAAGCCATAGTCATTCACGGCGATGGAAAAAGTCAGTGGCGTGTCCCGGCTCAGCCGCCACGCCAGCAAGCTTGCCAGTCCCAGGTGAACATGCCGTCCGGCGAAGGGATACAGAAACAAATGCCAGCCTTCCCGGGACTTCAGGACTTCCGCGAGCAGCGTGTCCTTGCGCGGCAACGCTGACCATTGCCGCTGCACCTCGAGCAACGGGCTGACGATGTGCATCTCGGGACTGCTGAAATCACCCCGGGCAGCCGCATCGAATTTCTCGACAACGGCATCGGCTAATTCGTTTGAGAGCGGCATCCGTCCGCCATTCCAGCGTGGGACGGCGGCTTTTTTGCTCGTCGCCTTTTTCACGTACGCGGTCATGTTCTCAACGCGCACCAGTTCCAGCAGGCGACCGCTGAACAAAAAGCCGTCTCCGGGTTTCAATCGGGCGATGAAGCCTTCTTCGACGCTCCCTAGGGATCCGCCTCCGCCGCCCTTGCTCCAATACTTCACATTGATGCTGGCGTCGCTGACGATGGTGCCCACGCTCATGCGGTGGCGGCGGGCAAGGCGCGCATCGGGGACGCGCCAGATGCCGTCTTCGTCCGGCTCGACGCGTCGATAATCAGGGTAGGCCGTCAGCGACAAGCCGCCGTAGCGCACGAACGCCAGCGCCCATTCCCATTCTTCGTCGGTCAGGTCCCGGTAGGCCCATGCGGTGCGAACTTCGGCGAGTAACGCGTCGGGGGTAAAGCCGCCACCGAGGGCCATGCTCACTAAATGTTGTACGAGGACATCCAGCGGTTTGTGGGGTGATTCGCGGGGTTCGATCAGGCGGGCGTCGACGGCGGCGCGGGCAGCGGCGGCCTCCACCAGCTCCAGGCTATGAGTCGGCACCAGCGTGACCCGTGACGGGCGGCCTGGCGCGTGGCCCGAGCGTCCTGCACGCTGCATCAACCGCGCGACGCCTTTGGCCGAGCCGATCTGCAGCACCCGCTCGACTGGCAGAAAGTCCACGCCCAAATCGAGGCTGGAGGTGCAGACCACGGCTTTCAGGTGGCCTTCTTTAAGGGCGCGTTCAACCCAGTCACGAACCTCGCGGGACAGCGAGCCGTGGTGCAGCGCGATCAGCCCGGCCCAGTCAGGACGCGCTTCCAGCAGCGCCTGATACCAGACTTCCGACTGCGCCCGGGTATTGGTGAACAGCAGGCAACTGGAACTGCTGTCCACTTCGGCCAGCACCTGCGGGAGCATGCGCAAGCCCATGTGCCCGGCCCAGGGGAAGCGCTCGATGGAGGGCGGCAGCAGCGTGTCGACGATCAGTTCCTTGACCACTTTGCCGTGAACGGTGGTGCCGTGGTCGCCCACCAGCACCTGTTGCGCATGATCTTGATTGCCGAGGGTTGCGGAAAGGCCCCAGATGACCAGCTCGGGATTCCACTGGCGCAGCCTGGCCAGCGCCAGTTGCAACTGGATGCCGCGCTTGTTGCCAATCAGCTCGTGCCATTCATCGACGACGACCATCTTCAGCGTCGACATCGTCGCCTGAGCATCGGCGCGGGTCAGCAGCAGTGTCAGGCTCTCCGGCGTGGTGATCAGCGCGGAGGGCAGGCGCCGGCCCTGTTTGGCGCGTTCGCTGCTGCTGGTGTCGCCGGTGCGCAGGCCGACGCTCCAGGGAATCTGCAAATCCTGCAGCGGGCCTTCCAGCGCGCGGGCGGTGTCAGCGGCGAGGGCACGCATGGGCGTGATCCACAGCACGCTGAGGGGCGCGGCGACCGGCTTGCGTTTGCGCGGCTTCTGCTCCGTGGGCTCGGGCGCAGGTCTGGCGAACTGGTTGAGTGCGGCAAACCACACAGAGTAGGTTTTGCCCGCGCCGGTGCTGGCGTGCAGCAGCCCCGACTCGCCGCGAGCGACGGCGGCCCAGACTTCCTTCTGGAAGGGGAATGGTTTCCAGCCACGCTCGGCAAACCAGCGCTTGGCGAAATTGACGGCTTTTGGCATGCGCAGGCTCTGGGAGGGGTTAAGTCAGAGACCGCTGGGAGGGTGGATTAGTTTGATGGAATATCCGTTTGGATCGATTGTTGTCGGGCAGAGATGTACCGGCTGTATCGGGCATTGTGGGAGCGAGCTTGCTCGCGAATTCGGCGGGTCAGCAACAGGTAGGCTGACTGACAGAATGCCTTCGCGAGCAAGGTGGAACGCCACCCCGGTCGCTCCCACAGGTTACGCGTGCGCTGAACCAGAGTGGGGTGTCAGCCCCGTATCTCTACAGCAAGTGACTATTTCAAATTTCCACTCAAAAACTGCTGCAAGCGCTCGCTCTTCGGGCTGCCCAGCACGTCGTCCGGGTGGCCCATTTCTTCGATCTGGCCTTGGTGCAGGAACACCACCTGATTGGCAACCTTGCGGGCGAAACCCATTTCGTGGGTCACCAGAATCATGGTCCGGCCTTCTTCTGCGAGGCCTTGAATCACCTTCAACACTTCGCCGACCAATTCAGGGTCGAGCGCCGATGTAGGCTCGTCGAACAGCATGATTTCCGGTTCCATCGCCAGGGCGCGGGCGATGGCCACACGCTGCTGCTGGCCGCCGGACAGAAACGCCGGGTATTGATCGGCGACGCGCGCGGGCAGCCCGACCTTGTCCAGGTATTTATGCGCGCGGGCCTCGGCCTCGGCTTTTGACACCCCCAGCACCCGGCGCGGGGCCATGGTGATGTTTTCCAGCACCGTCATGTGGCTCCACAGGTTGAAATGCTGGAACACCATCGCCAGCCGCGTACGAATCCGCTGCAGCTCGGCCGGATCGGCAACGCGCATACCGCCGGCGTCGCTGACCATGCGCACGGGCTGGCCGTCCAGGCTCATGGCGCCGTCATTGGGTTGTTCGAGAAAATTGATGCAGCGCAGGAAGGTGCTCTTGCCCGAGCCGCTGGCGCCGATCAGGCAAATCACGTCGCCAACGCTGGCCTTGAGCGACACCCCTTTGAGCACCTCGTGGTCACCGTAGCTTTTGTGCAGGCCATCGATGGTCAGTTTGTACATGAAGGGCAGTCCTCAAGGAGAAAGTAAGTAGCCGCTGCGGTAGGCTTCGGTGCCGGCGACATGGGCGATGACCATGCCGGCGGTCGCCATGCGTCGCAATGAGCGGGCGTACATAAGGCCAGCGTTGGCCGTGTGGATCGGGGTCACCGTGTCGCTGATCGGGTCGATGACCTCAGCGATCAGTTGCCCCGCCTCGACGTATTCGCCGGGCAGTGTGCAGAACACCAGCAGACCGCCGACCGGCGTGGCAACAGGTTCGACGCCCGCCAGCGGAGTCGCCGGGTAAATCAGTTCAGGGGGCGCAACCGGCTCGCCGGCAATGGCGCCATGGTGCATCAGGTAGCTGATGATCGCCTGACAGTCGCGGCTGGCGAGAGCGTGATTGACATCCCCCTGGCCGCGCAACTCCAGGGTCACGGAAAAACTGCCCAGCGGGATCGGGAAGCGCTTGGCAAACCGCTGCTGCAGTTGCCACCAGACCAGCGTGAAACATTCGTCGAATGACTGCCCGCCAGAGTCGGTCGCCAGCAGGCTCGCCTGGGCGCCGAGATAACGCGACAGCGCTTCGACCTGCGGCCAGGCCTCGGGCGTGGTGTACAGGTGCTCGACGGATTCGAAATCACAATGCAGGTCCAGCACCACATCAGCGTCACAGGCCAGCCGTTGCAACGTCAGGCGCTGGGACTCCAGTTGGGTGCTGCCGACGCAGTTATTCAGTGCGGCCAGCAGGGTTTTGCGAATCAGCGTGACGTTGCCCTTGGGGTCATCGGTCAGCAGCGCTTCGACTTCATCCCCCACTTGCTGGCCGAGGTCGACGAAGCGGCGATTGAAATTCTGCCCGCTCTCAAGCTCGTAACGGCCCAGCGGCATGTCCATCAGGACCTGTTCCAGGCCGACCGGGTTGGCCACCGGAACGACCACCACCTCGCCGAGCAACTGGCCGGCGTTTTCAAGCTCGGCCAGTCGCTGCTTCAAGTACCAGGACACCAGCATGCCCGGCAGTTCGTCGGCGTGCAGGGACGACTGGATGTAAACCTTGCAGGCGCCGTTTTCCGGGCCGTAGTGAAAGCTGTGGATCTGCCGCGCGGTGCCGGGCACCGGGGCCAGCAGATCATGGGTCTGGTGTCGCATGCAGGGTTCCTAGTGAGTCGGGCCGAGGAAGGCCAGCCAGCGGCGTTCAGCCAGTCGGAACAGGCCTACCAGAATGAACGTGACCGTGAGGTAGATCAGCGCCGCGATGCCAAACGACTGGAACGTCAGGAAGGTGGCCGAGTTGGCGTCACGTGCGACCTTGAGGATGTCCGGCACGGTGGCGGTGAAAGCCACGGTGGTCGAGTGCAGCATCAGGATCACTTCGTTGCTGTAATAAGGCAGCGAACGGCGCAGCGCCGACGGCATGATCACGTAGGCGTACAAGCGCCAGCCGGTCAGGCCATAAGCTTTGGCCGCCTCGACTTCACCGTGGTTCATGCTGCGAATGGCGCCAGCGAAGATTTCGGTGGTGTAGGCGCAGGTGTTCAGCGCGAAGGCGAGGATGGTGCAGTTCATCGCGTCACGGAAGAACGCGCCGAGCATTGGCTGCTCCCTTACGGCGGCGATGCTGTAGATCCCGGTGTAGCAAATCAGCAACTGGATATACAGCGGCGTTCCGCGGAACAGGTAGGTGTAGAACTGCACCGGCCAGCGCACCAGCGGATTGCGCGATACGCGGGCGATGGACAGAGGAATCGAAACGACAAAGCCAATGGCGATGGAGGCACTGAGCAGCCACATCGTCATGGCCAGGCCGGTGATGTTCTGACCGTCCGTATAAAGGAAGGCGCGCCAGTATTCCTGCAGCAACTCGATCATCGTTGAGCCTCCCGGCTGCCAGCGGCATAACGCCGTTCGGCCCAGCGCAGGGCGAAGTTGGACACGCTGGTGATGACCAGATAGATCAGCGCGGCGAGTACCAGGAAGTAAAACAGCTGATACGTGCTTTTACCCGCGTCCTGCGCGGCCTTGACCAGATCGGCCAGACCGATGATCGACACCAGCGCCGTGGCCTTGAGCACCACTTGCCAGTTGTTGCCGATGCCGGGCAGGGCGAAGCGCATCATCTGCGGGAACACCACCATGCGAAACCGTTGCGAACGGCTGAGCCCGTAAGCCGTAGCGGCTTCGACCTGACCGCGCGGTACGGCGAGGATCGCGCCGCGGAAGGTCTCGGTGAAATACGCGCCATAGATGAAGCCCAACGTGATGACGCCGGCAGAGAAAGGGTCGATCTCGATGTAATCCCATTCCATCGCTTCGGTAAGCGTGGTCAGCCAGGTTTGCAGGCTGTAGAAGATCAGCAGCATCAGCACCAGGTCCGGTATACCCCGGATCAGCGTGGTGTAGATCTGGGCCGGAACCCGCAGCACGGCGGCTTTTGACAGTTTGGCACTGGCGCCCAGCAGGCCGAGCACAATGGCCAGCAGCAGCGACATTACCGATAATTTGACGGTCATCCAGGTGCCTTGCAGCAACAGCGGGCCGAAGCCTTTCAGGCTGAATGCTGACAGTCCCAGGTTTTGCAGGAGAGTTTCGAACATGTGCAACCTATACAGTCAATAAAAACGCCCGTTAACTTCAGCAGCGGATTCTGGCTGAAATCAACGGGCGTCTGTTGGCTTATTTACCGCTGTACAGATTCAGATCGCCGAAGTGCTTCTTCTGGATCTCGGCGTACTTGCCGTCATCGTGTAACGCTTTGATACCTTTGTCCAAAAGCGCTTTCAGGTCCTTGTTACCTTTCGAGATGCCGACGGCCGTTTTGGCTGGCAGCAGGGGATCGTCGATTGGCTTGCTGACTTCGTAGTCAGCGCCTTGTGGCGACTTCAGGAAGCCCAGCTCGGCTTGCAGCATGTCTTGAACCGAGGCGTCCAGACGACCCGAAACGAGGTCGGCATACACCTGATCCTGGTTGGCATAGGCCTGGGTTTTCACGCCCGCCTTGTCCAGAACGGCCTTGGCGTAGGCTTCCTGGATGGTGCCCTGCTCGTAACCCACGGTTTTGCCTTTGAGCGACGCAGTGTCAGCGGTCAGGCCGGAACCTTTTTTGTAGACCAGCGAGGTAGGGCCGGAGAACAGTTCGCTGGAGAAGTCGATGACTTTCTCGCGGGCCGGGGTCACGGTCATGGAGGAGATCACACCGTCGAACTTGTTGGCTTTCAGGCCCGGGATCATGCCGTCGAAATCGCTTTCGACCCACTTGCACTTGACCTTCAGTTCAGCACAGATCGCGTTGCCCAGATCGATATCGAAGCCCACCAGGCTGCCATCGGCGGCTTTGGATTCGAATGGCGCGTAGGAAGGATCGACGCCGAAACGCAGCTCCTTGTATTCCTTGGCCATTGCGTTACCGGCGGCCAGACAGATGGCGAGTGCGGAAAGGGTCAGCCATGCTTTTTTCATCGTTCAGTCCTTAAAACCAAATTGAGCGTTGGGAACACGCGAAGGCTTGCTACCGGCAAAAGCCAGACCGTAAATAGACAGCAATTTCCGAACCAAACAAACGAACGCGCGTTTTAAATGTACGGAGTTGTCGCAATGATGACTTAGAGCCATCTTTTGTCTTTTTTTGAGGCCCCGCAGGCACCGGCAGAGTAGCCGCATCCCGTTGAGAGTGGGCGAAAAAGTTGCAGCCTCAAAGGTCTGCAGCGGTGCTTTTAACAGCTGAGGGGAGATTCGAAACGCCTTGTGGGGCGTGCCGTTGAGAGACTGGGGCTTGCAGTGCGCCCTATTTCAGCGCATTCGACACGGGCGCGAGCCGGCCTCGCGCACCGCGACGGTGCTCAGGCCAGCAGGTCCTGAAGCGTCGCCAGGCTGTCGGCTTCGGCAACGGGTTTGTCGAGGCGCCACCGCAGCATCCTCGGGAACCTGACGGCGATGCCGCTTTTGTGCCGTTTCGACAGGGCGATGCCTTCGAAGCCCAGCTCGAATACCAGGGTCGGGGTAACACTTCGGACCGGGCCGAACTTGTCGACGGTGGTCTTGCGGATGATCGCATCGACTTTGCGCATCTCTTCGTCGGTCAGGCCTGAATACGCTTTGGCGAAGGGCACCAATGTCCGTTCGCTGGATTCCGGCGGGCCGTCCCAGACCGCAAATGTGTAGTCGCTATACAGACTGGCGCGGCGGCCGTGCCCGCGTTGGGCGTAGATCAGCACGGCGTCGACGCTGAACGGGTCCATTTTCCACTTCCACCATACGCCCATGTCCTTGGTGCGCCCGACGCCGTACAGCGAATCCCGCGCCTTGAGCATCATGCCTTCCACGCCAAGACTGCGTGACGCCTCTCGCTGGCGGCCGAGGTCGAGCCAGTCTGTGCCGGTCAACACCGGGGATGGCATCAGCACCGGGCTCTGGGCAGTGGCGATGACCTTTTCCAGTTGCGTCCGCCGTTCGTGTTGCGGGCGACTGCGCCAGTCATGGCCTTCCCATTCCAGCAGGTCGTAAGCCAGCACGACGACCGGCACGTCTTCCAGAATCTTCTTGCCGAGGGTTTTGCGGCCGATCCGCTGTTGCAGCAGGGCGAAGGGCTGCACCGACGGCGTCGCTTCGCCGGGCGTGCCTGGGGCAGGGGTGTCCAGAGCGAATTCGCCTTCCTCGGCCTTCTCCGGAGCCGCGGCTTTCCAGACCACGATCTCGCCGTCGATCACCGTGCCGTCGGGCAGGCATTGGGTCAGGCTGTGCAGTTCGGGGAAGCGATCCGTGACCAGTTCTTCGCCCCGCGACCAGATCCACAGTCGACCTTCGCGCTTGACCACCTGGGCGCGAATGCCGTCCCACTTCCATTCCACCTGCCAGTTTTCGGCGGCGCCCAGCAGGTTCTCGAACTGATCGACCGGTTGCTGCAGCGCGTGGGCGAGGAAGAAGGGGTAGGGCTGGCCACCTCGTTGTGCGTGTTCGTCGGCCGATTCTTCGGCGATAAGCTTTAGATAGCCCTCGGCGCTGGGGCGATGGGAAAGATCGGTGTAACCCACCAGCCGCTGGGCAACGCGCTTGCTGTCGATATCGGCCAGCGCGGCGAGGGCGCGGGTCACCAGCAGCTTCGAAACACCGACGCGGAAACTGCCGGTGATCAGCTTCAGGCAGACCATCAGGCTTTGCGGGTCCAGTTGCGACCAGAACGTCGGCAGGCGCTCGAGCAATTCTTCCGGAGGCAGGCCTCGTAGAGGCAGCAGATGGTTTTCCATCCAGCTGGCCAGGCCTTCCTCTGAGCTGTGCTCGGCTTTAGGGAGCAACAGCGACAGGGTTTCCGCCAGATCGCCTACCGCCTGGTAACTCTCCTCGAACAGCCATTCCGGCAGTCCGGACAGCAACAGCGCCTGCTGACGCAACATGCGCGTCGGCACCAGTTGCCGTGGGCGTCCGCCGGACAGGAAGTACACCGCCCACGCGGCGTCTTCGGGGGCGGCATTGCTGAAATAAGCTTTCATGGCCGCCAGTTTGGCGTTGCTGGAGGTGGTGGCGTCCAGGTCGGAATACAGCTCGGCGAAGGCCTTCATGACGAGGCCTCGCCTGTCGATGCAGGTTCGGGTGCGGGTTCGGTCTTGGCCGCTGCGCCGTCCTCTTCGTCGCCGTATTCGGTGGAAAAGCCTTGGGCGTCGAGGCCCAGTTCCCGCAGGTAGCGCACCAGCACGGCCACCGAGCCGTGGGTGACCATCACTCGCTCAGCGCCGGTGTTTTCGATGGCCCAGAGCAAGCCGGGCCAGTCGGCATGGTCCGAGAGGGCGAAGCCGCGATCGACGCCGCGCCGACGTCGGGTGCCGCGCAGCATCATCCAGCCGCTGGCGAAGGCGTCGCTGAATTCGCCGAATCGGCGCATCCAGGTGCTGCCGCCGGCGGATGGCGGTGCGACGATCAGGGCGCTGCGCAAGGCGGGATCGGTTTTTTTGAAGTCACCGGCGTAGTGGGTTTCCGGGATGCGCACGCCGGCTTCGCGGTAGACGCGGTTCAGCGGTTCGACGGCGCCATGGACGAGGATCGGGCCGATGCTGGGGTCGATGCCGTGGAGGATGCGTTGGGCTTTGCCGAATGAATAGGCGAAGAGGACGCTGGCTTTGCCGGCGGCGGCGTTGGCGCGCCACCATTCGTTGATGCCGGCGAAGATTTCCGATTGGGGCTGCCAGCGGTAGATCGGCAGGCCGAATGTGGATTCGGTGATGAAGGTGTGGCAGCGCACGGGTTCGAAGGGTTCGCAGGTGCCGTCGGGTTCGACTTTGTAGTCGCCTGAGGCGACCCAGATTTCGCCCTGGTATTCGAGGCGGACCTGGGCGGAACCGAGGACGTGGCCGGCCGGGTGAAAGCTGAGTTTGACGCCGTGGTGGGTGATGCTTTCGCCGTAGGCGAGGGTCTGAAGGTTGATGTCCTGGCCCAGTCGGGAGCGCAGTATGCCTTCGCCGGGTGCGGCGGCGAGGTAGTGTTCATTGCCGGTGCGGGCGTGGTCGCCGTGGGCGTGGGTGATGACGGAGCGTTCGACCGGGCGCCACGGATCGATGTAGAAATCACCGGGCGGGCAGTAGAGGCCTTCGGGGCGGGCAATGACGAGATCCATGGTTTGACCGGGTTTGGGGACTTGTCAGGTAGAGCGGTGGCGGGGCGCAGAAGTTCGGGGTTTTGAAGCAAGATCAGGATCAAGATCAAGATCAAGAGCGTCGGCCTAACGGCTCGACTGTTTCGCCTTCGGCGAGTTACTTGGAAAAGCACCCCAAGTAACCAAGGGTGCTTGCTCTCGGTTTGGCCCTTCGTTCCTCAGGGTTCCTTCACTCCGGTCTCGCTCCGTGGGCCCGCCGTCATCCGCCATCCATGGCGGGGGGCGGCTCTCGCGGCATCCATGCCGCTCGGCCCACTCCGCGAGACCTGCGTTCAGCCTGCACCAAAGTCGCGATTTGTGGTGTCTGGACTTTTTGCGTACGAAGATCAAAAGCGGATCAAAAGCAGATCAAAAGCTTCCCGGCTGAAGCCGGTCCTACGGCGCCGCAGGTCCTGCTGACCACACGTGCTGCTTTTCGTAGGACCGGCTTTAGCCGGGAAGGGGCCATTTCAGGCGCCACTTCTTTGATCGTTCCCACGCTCTGCGTGGGAATGCATCCCGAGACGCTCCGCGTCATCCCGGATCGCTCGACCATTTACTTTCCGGGCGTCAGCGTCAGGCGTTGTTTGCCGTAGGCTTTTTCGAAGTTTTCCGGTTGCATCGGCACGGACATGTACAGGCCTTTCATCCAGGGGGCGATGCCGTTGGCGTTGTATGGGCTCGCGGGGTTGCCGGATTGGCCCGCGGCGTTTTGCGCCATCATCGGTTCTTGTTGGGCGAAGTCGACGATGATGCGCATGGCCGGGACAACAGCGGCGTTGAAGTCCTGGCCCCAGTGGAAGCCCGAGGCGTTGAGCGTGGTGTGGTCGCCGCCGGTGGCGATCGGGCCTTTGGTCACGCTTGCCTTGCTGCCGCCCAGCGCAGCGCTGAGTTGGGCGCTTTGGGCGGTCCAGGTGGTCTGGTGCAACTTGCCCCACTGCCAGGCCTTGTGATCGGCGCCCAGCTGGCTTTCGCCAACGGTGATGGCGGCGGCCAGGCTGCGGGCGAGGATGGCGGGTTTGTCTTCTTTTTGCGGCGTTTTGACGTCGTCCCAATACGGACTGTCTTCGCGGCCCAGCAGGTGATCGGCCTGGGGCGAGTAGGACAGGTCCGCGCTTTGCACCAGCGCTTTCCAGGCAGGGCTGGTTTCCGGGCCGAGTTCATCGAGGAAGGTCTGGCGTGCGCTTTCTTGCAGGAACAGTTCGTAAATCGCCGCATCTGCCGAACCGGGCGACAGTCTGCCGTCGAACGCCATCAGGCGGTTCAACGCTTCGCGGGCTTTGTCGCGCTCTGGCGCGGGCAGGGCGTCGATGGCCTGTTTCAGCGGCGCTGACATGCCGGGCTCGGAGAACATTTTCTTCAGTTTGGCGGCGAAGGTCGTGGTCTGGTCGTATTGCATGGCGACGGTGCTGCGGGTGTCCTGCTTGCCGGCATTGGCCAGTTCGGCGATGCGTTCGGCGCGCTCCGGGTAGTCCCAGGAATTGGACAGCTGCATGCCATAGCCTTTTGGCACGGTGCGCTGGTTGGCAGTGACGATCCAGCCTTGCTGCGAATCCTGATCGTACGGGTGCAGCATCGCGTCGGCATAGCCGTCCCAGTCGAACCGGCCATCCCAGCCCGGCGAAGGAATCAGACCGAGTCCGTCGCGGCGGTTCGGGTATTTGCCGGTCACTTGCCAACCGGTGTTCGACGCATCGGCGAACACCATGTTCAGGGTGATGGCGCGGATTTCCCGAGTGGTGTCGAAGGCTCGCTGCACGTTTTGCGCCCGGGTCAGATCGAAGAGGGCGTCGAGGGTTTTGTCGTCCTTGGCATCCGGCGTCTGCAGTGCGATGCCCAGGCCGCTGGCCAGTTGCGCGGAACTCGCGTTGAGCAGCGGGCCATGACGGGTTTCGTAGGCGGGCTCGCGCACCGGGCTCTGGCCTTTGACGAAGTAGGTTTCCTCATGGGCGCCCGCCGCGACCCATTTGCCGTCGGCCATGACCATCAGGCGATTGTTTTCGCGCTTGAGCTTCTCCAGAAACAGGTCCTGGTTGTCGCCCATCGCCGGGCCCATGCCCCAGGCCAGTTTGCTGTTGAAGCCGGACAAAACCAGCGGCAAGCCCGCAACGGTCGCGCCTGCAGCCTGGTATTTCGGCGAGCGGATCTGCACGAAACTCCACATCGACGGCAGTGTCGGCGCCAACTGGCTGTCGGTGGCCAGCAGGCTCTTGCCGGCGCGGGCGCGCTGAGGCGAGATCACCCAGTTGTTCGACGCCGAAACGCCCAGCAGGTTGAGGTCCGAAAGCTGCAGCGCCGCTTTGTCCAGATCGCTCAGCCCCGGCAGTTGGCTGCCCAGGTTCAGGCCTTTGAGCTTGTCGGCTTCAGCGAACGGCAACGCTTCGTCGGGGTAGGTCGGCAGCAGCCAGGCCAGCTTGTCCGCGCCGACTTTCTGCGCCAGCACCAGCGAGGAAATCTCCTCCTGCAGGTTCACCGACAGGCTGAAGTTGAGCAGGCTGAAGATCAGCGCCGAGTCTTCGGGCTTCCAGTATTCAGGCTTGTAACCCGAATCAGCGAGGTCAGTCGGCAGTTTGTCGCGGTAGCGGAACAGGTAAGCGTTGACGCCGCGCGCGTACACCTCGAAGAAGCGTTTCAGGCGCGGCGACGAAGCGGCATACAACTGGCCGGCGGTCTGCTTGAGGCTGGCGGCGCGCATCATGCGGTCGAGATCGAGGGCGCCCGGCCCTGCGATTTCCGACAGTCGGCCCTGGGCGAGCAGGCGCATTTGCATCATTTGCGTAATCCGATCGCTGGCGTGGACATACCCGAGGGTAAACAGCGCGTCATGGAACGTACTGCTTTCTATCAGCGGCATGCCCAGATTGTTGCGGCGAATGGAAACGTTCTGCGCAAGCCCTTTAATGGCAAACACCCCGCTGGCAGGCGGCAGGCTGTCGCGGTCTTCACCGCCCAGCTGGCAACCGGCCAGGCTCAAAAGTCCAATCATGGCAGCGGCCGCGCTCATGCGCGTCTTCAAAGTTGAAAGGGCTGGCGAGGCCATGATGGAGCTCCTGCGGGGGTGGACGTAGAAAAGGCGCTACGTTAGAGAGCAGGCGGGCGTCACGCAAGCAGGGGGAGGGAGTTTATTTTCGGGTTTCAGAGGGGACATCAGCGCGTCCCCCTGAACACTGTCGACCCTGGGATTACGGCTTCGGGGGATTGATCTTGTCCACCAGTGCGTAGGCCCGCTTCACCGCATCGCGATTGGCCACCGCGTCAAACCAGCGCTTCAAGTGCGGGAAGTCATCCAGGTTCTGCTCCTGAAACGTATGAGGCACGATCCACGGGTAAATCGCCATGTCTGCGATGCCGTAGTCCTCGCCCGCAACGAATGTGCGATCGGCCAGACGCTCGTTCAACACGCCGTACAAGCGCGCGGTTTCGTCGACGTAGCGCTTGATCGCGTACGGAATCTTCTCTTTAGCGAACCGGTTGAAATGGTGATTCTGGCCGGCCATCGGTCCCAGGCCACCCATTTGCCAGAACAGCCATTGCAGGGTTTCCTGCCGGCCGCGCAGGTCTGTCGCAATGAACCGGCCGGTCTTCTCGGCCAGGTACAGCAGGATCGCGCCGGACTCGAACAGGCTCAGCGGTCCGCCGCCGTCAGCAGGCTGGTGGTCGACGATGGCTGGAATTTTGTTGTTGGGGGATATCTTCAGAAAATCGGATTCGAACTGCTCGTTCGCGCCGATGTTGACCGGGAAAATGGTGTACGGCAGGCCCGCTTCTTCGAGGAAAATCGAAACTTTGTGGCCGTTGGGGGTGGTCCAGTAGTGCAGATCGATCATTGCGCGCTCCAGGTGAAGTCATCACGACTGCCATTAAGGCTGCACCTGTTTTACGCCTTCAAACGTCCGCCGCACAAATGAAAACGGCCTGAAGATCAGGCCGTGGAAGGAGCCGGGTGCGTTACGCGCCGTGGCACTTCTTGAATTTTTTCTCGCTGCCGCACGGGCAAGGGTCGTTGCGGCCGACATCCTTGAGCGTGTTGCGGACCGGCTCTTGAGGTGCGTGGCCGCAATGCGGGCCGTGCACGTGGCCATGGTCATGATGGTGATCGTGATGGTCGTGATCGTGGTCACAATCGGGACCGTGCACGTGGGCTTGCTGGTTCATGGGGTTACTCCGGAATCAAATCGCCGGGGATTATGTCGCCATTGCGCCCGATGCGCACGCTGTGTCCGAATAAAAATCCGGTCTTGAGCTTGCCTTCCAACCGGTAATGCACCGGCTGATTGGCTTTGCCGAGCACCTTGGAGATGTCCTTGAGGTGCTCCCACAGATTGGTGCGGATCGGCACGGAGAAGTTTTTGTGGCTGTTAGCTTTGACGATGAACCAGTCGCTGTAGACGCCTTCGCTGAGCAACATGTCGTTGAGCAGGATCTTGTAGCGCAGGCCGCGGACCAGCAGGCTGGAATCGTTGGGGTTGTCGACCCGAAAGCGCAGCTTGAAGTCCTGACGCAGCAACTTGGCCTTGACCACCTCAACTTTGAGCAGCTTGACGTCGGGGTCTTCGAAGCCGCCGGTTATCCAGGTTGAGCAGCCCGACAGCGCCAGGAGCGCGAAGAGGCCTGCGATTCTGAGGACGTGTGCTGCAAACATCATGGGTCGCTCCCTTTGTGTCCGGTCTGATAGGCCCGGTCTGACCGCCACTGCACGTGACTCGCCGTTCTCCACAGCCTGCGCCATACTCGCGCCATGTGTCGAAGGAGTATTGACCATGAAACTCTACGAAATCGTGTTTTCCGGCCAACTGGTGCCCGGCGCGCAGCCGGATCTGGTCAAGGCCAACCTGGCAAAGCTGTTCCAGGCGGACGCTCAGCGCATCGCGTTATTGTTCTCCGGCCGTCGGCTGGTCCTGAAAAACAACCTCGATGAGACGGCCGCCGAAAAGTACCGCTCGACCCTCGAACGTGCCGGAGCCATGGCCCAGGTCGTGCCCATGGCGCACGTCGTGGAGGCCCCTGTTGCAGAAGCGCCGGCCCAGGTTGAAGTAGAAGAGGTCGAACTGGCTCCGCCGCCGGACGAGCCGAGCTGGACCCGCAAGCCCTCAAGCCTGACGGCTCCGCCCAACGACGCCACGCCGACGCGCAAAGCCAGTGTCAAGCCGCGTGATGTTTACATGGCTGCGTTTGTGGACGTCGAGGCGCCTGACTACACGCTCTCCGAGCCGGGCGAGGACGTGCAGGATCCGAGAATGCCGACGCGTGCGCCGCAGTTGGACCTGTCCGGCTTGAGCCTGGCCCCGGCGGGCGCTGATCTGTGTCAGGACAAGCCGGTTGAGCACGTGCTGGTGCCGGACGTTTCCCACATCCGCCTGGCCTGAGGACTGCCTGTCACAGAGGTTACTGGCGTTGCCGCTGACAGGTCAGGCGAGATAAGCCGAACAGCACTTCTTGAATTTTTGCCGGCTGCCGCAGGGGCAGGCGTCGTTACGACCGGCTTTGAGCGAGACCGTCGGGTCGATGAAATACCAGCGTCCCTCATGCTGCACGAACGCCGAGCGCTCGCGATGACAATGCTCGCCCTCGGCATCGTGCCAGCGGGCGCTAAAGGTCACGAACGCGTGTTCTGGCTGGCCGCCGATCAACTCGGCGCCTTCCACTTCCAGGCCCAGCCAAGTGCTCTGGGCGCTCCACTGGCTGATGGCATCTCGGTTCAGCCCGGGCTGCTGCGCCGGCAATGTGGTGTCCAACAGATAGTCCACCAATCCCAGCACATAAGCGCTGTAGCGCGAACGCATCAGCGCTTCGGCGCAAGGGGCAGGCTGACCGGCGTGATAGCGGCCGCAGCAACCGTCGAGAAGATTGCCGCTGCCGCAGGGGCAAATTGCGCTGCTCATGATGCGTCTCTCACCACCAGTACTTGCCGTAATTCTCCGGATTGGCCCAGAACTTCGCGTTCAGCCAGTCCGGCACCTGTTTGTATTCCCGCAGATCGTAGGTGAACAGCGTGAGCACTTGTTCATCCCGGGAAAACCGTTCACTGGCCTGGAGTGCCAGCGAGTAGAAATCAGTGGATTGCCAGCCGCAGGCATCAAGGTCGGCCAGCACGGCGATCCGGCTGGCATTGAGGTTGCGGATTCCGCCTAACAGCTCCAGCCCCGCACGCTTGGGTATGTGCTCCAGACAGTCCACCACCAGCGCCAGATCAAAACGCTGCCCGGCCAGATCGGCGGGCAAAAGGCCCGGTGCCGCCTGGGCCAGTTCGGTTTGCGGATGCGCTTCGCGAAAAGCCTGCAACGCCGGAAATTCCCCGGCGCCCACCAGCAGCAAACGCTTCGGCGCATAAAGGTCGAGCAGGGCGGCGAGGGCCTGTTGCGGCGTGCGGCTGGAGAAGCGATCAGTCATTGGAGTTCCTCGGTCAGGCGGGCAAGGGTAGCGCGCTGAACTTCGATGGCCTAGTGCTTGAACTTTTTCATTTCGCGATATGACAAAGCGTACGGAGTGAAGGCAAAAGGCTATTCCCCAAAGAAGAGTCCGAATTGTGCGGTGAAATCCCGTAAACCCCTGAAATGGGGGTGGCGAACGGCCCCACACGCGTCTTTACTGCATTTCAGTCGGTTTTAGCCGATACCAAAGGAGAAGAACTGTATGAGCATGATTCGGACAGCGTTACCTCTGATTTTGGTTACCAGTGTATTGACGGGCTGTGCGGGCCTGCAAAAGACCGACTGGCCACTGTGTGCGGCCGGCGGCGCGCTGACTGGCGCGGCGATCGGCGCCTTCCAGACCGCCTCGGTGGCGGCAGGCTTCGGTGGTGCGGTGGGCGTGATGGCCGGCGCGTATTGCTGGGCTCACGGGGATGGTGATGATGACGGCGACGGCGTCCTCAACAGCAAGGACAAATGCCCGAACACGCCGAAAGGCACCCCGGTCGATGCGACCGGTTGCCTGATCGTGACACCTGCGCCTGAGCCAGTTGCTGCTCCGGTGGTGCTGCCGAAAGAAGAAATCATCACCATTCGTGACGTGCACTTCGAGTTCAACAAAGCCACGCTGACACCGGGTGACAAACAGCAGCTGGACATGGTTGCGACCAAACTCAAAACCGAAGCCCCGAACGTGCAACTCCACGTCAGCGGCCACACCGACAGCGTAGGCAGCGATGCGTACAACCAGAAACTGTCGCAAAAACGCGCGCAATCGGTGACCGACTACCTCGTCAGCGCCGGCATCCCGCGTGCCTCGTTCGTGTCCGTTGAAGGTGATGGCGAAGCGCGCCCTGTGGCCGACAACAAAACCGCCGACGGCCGAGCGCTGAACCGCCGCGTCGAGATCAAAATCAACCGTTGAGACAAGGTTGATGCTTCGAAGGAAGCCCCGGTGTGAAAGCCGGGGCTTTTCTATTTCTTGAATTCGGTTTCATGTTCAAAAAAACATTGTCCAGACCGGCCCCTTCCCGGCTAAAGCCGGTCCCACTAACAGCCGCGCGTGCATTCAGTGGGACCGGCTTCAGCCGGGAAGCCTTTGATCCGCTCTTGATCTGCTTTTTGATCTTCATACACAAAAGGCTCAAACACTGCAGAACGCGACTTGGGTGCAGGCTGAACGCGAGCAACTTTTGAAACCTGCCTCTGGCATAGTCCCCCGCCTCACCGTACTGTGCGCAAACCGTTTTCACCGCACAAAACCAAAAACAGCAGAGGCACCACATGAGTGTGATTTGGGGAACAGGGAAAGTACTGACAACAGCATTCTGGCTACTGATAATCACCAGCCTCACCATCGCCATGCCACACCCCTTCGACCTGCTGTTCAAACTGGCTGGCGGCCTATTGCTGCTCACCCACATCATCGAACTGATCAGCTACAACGCCAGCCTGCGCGGCCGCCCCCATCCCTGGCGCGATCGCCTCCAGATTCTGCTCTTCGGCCTATTTCACCTGAACACATTCAAACGCCCACGGGCGGAGGTACACCATGCGTAACGCGATGCTGATGACGGCAGGCCTGCTGTCCGCCCTGACCAGCCCCTGGATCATGGCCCAGACCATCTCCGTCGAAACCCACTCGCTCATGCGCCTGCCCTCCAAAACCAGCGTATTGCAACTGGACCGACTCGAAGTCGCCGACTACGGCACCCTGCTGATCCCGGCCGGCCTTACCGAAGTCAACGTCGGCCAACTTGTCATGGGCCATGAATCACGCATCGCCATCGTCCCGAGCGGCGAGGCGTTCAGCCTGCAGGTCAAACAGGCCGACCTCGGCAGCGGCGCCGAAATCACCGCGCGGGGCGCCCCGGGCACCTTCGAAAAACCGCCGACCCCAGGCCGCAACCTCAACCTGCGGATCGAACAACTCAACGCTGACCAGCTCTTCGTCGACGCACGCGGTGGTGCGGGCTCGCCCGGTTACGTCGGCCTTGACGGCGGCAACGGCATCGATCCGGGCTGCACATGGGGTTCCGCCAGTCGCGGGATCGACGGCGACAATGGCGGCAACGGCCGTGACGGCGCGCCGGGTGCGCTCGTTCGTCTAGAGCTGCCAGCGACCTTCGGCAATGACCGCATCAAGGTCAACGTCCAGGGCGGTGCCGGTGGTATCGGCGGAGACGGCGGTCGCGGCGGTAAAGGCGGCGCGTCCAAAGGCTGCGTGGTCTATCGCGCTGACGGCGCCAAGTCCGGCAAGAACGGCGACAAGGGCCAGTCCGGCGCAGCAGGGCCAACGGGCGCTATCGTGGTTCGTAACTTATAAGCCCAATAGCCCACAGGCGTTATATACCGTCCAGACGGCTCTCTTTCGTGGAGCCGACACGGTTCATGTGGGAGTGAGCTTGCTCACGAAGACGGCCTTTCAGCCGCCGGATATCCAGCGGGTGGACCGCCTTTTCGCGAGCAGCTCTTCCCCAACTCTCAAAGCATTGGCCTGATGGCAGCGATCGCCACAACGGCCACCCCCACCATCAGATTGATCCCCATCAGACGCCGCATCCCGCCCAGCGCAGCGGCACCCTCAGCCCATTGCTCGGCGAGCACAGCCTTGCGCAACTGCGGCAGGTTCAGCGTCGAAACGCGCAGAAACAGCGCCACCATCACCACATACAGACCCATCATCACCTGCACATAGCGTGGCGCGGTCTGAAAGCCGCTGAAGTTGACGTTGATCATGCCAATGCCGGTCACCGCAAGCATGATCACCGCGCACCAGACCCATACGAAGAATCGCGGCAGCACCTGCAGCCACAGCTTCAACCGGGCCGGGCCTTCAAGGGCCGCGATGACCGCCGGTCGAAGAATCATCCAGGCGAAAAACATGCCTCCTACCCACACAATCGCTGCTAACACATGCAAGGCGTAGACAAAGGCTACAGGTGACATCGAGAACTCCGATCTGCGCAGAAAGAATTAGCGCGGTATGATAGCCGCCCGCTGCGACTACTGAAGATATATCCAGCGGTTTTCGTGTTTTCATTCAGCACCCGTGACGCCGAGCCAACGACCCAGCCCATGATCAGCACCGAACTCAAATCCCAGATTCAGGGCGCCTACTCGCGTTTCCTCGAAGCCAAGAGCCTCAAGCCTCGTTACGGCCAGCGCCTGATGATCGCTGAAGTGGCGAAGGTGCTGGGCGACGTCGACACCGACGAAGAAGGCCGCCGTTCGGGTGATCCCGCCGTGGTAGCGGTCGAGGCGGGGACGGGCACCGGCAAGACCGTGGCCTACGCCATCGCGGCCATTCCGACCGCCAAGGCCGCTGGCAAGCGCCTGGTCATCGCCACCGCGACCGTCGCGCTGCAAGAACAGATCGTCTACAAAGACCTGCCCGACCTGATGCGCAACAGCGGCTTGAACTTCACGTTCGCGCTGGCCAAGGGCCGTGGCCGCTACATGTGCCTGTCCAAGCTCGACATGCTGCTGCAGGAAGGCGACGCCCAGAGCGCGACCGCGCAGCTGTTCGAAGAAGAAGGCTTCAAGATCGAAGTGGATGAGGCCAGCCAGAAGCTCTTCACGACCATGATCGAAAAGCTCGCCGGCAACAAATGGGACGGCGACCGCGACAGCTGGCCCCAGGAACTGGCCGATCAGGACTGGGCGCGCCTGACCACCGATCACAGCCAGTGCACCAACCGCCATTGCCCGAACTTCCAGCAGTGCGCCTTTTACAAAGCCCGCGAGGGCATGGGCAAAGTCGACGTCATCGTCACCAACCACGACATGGTCCTGGCCGACCTGGCGCTGGGCGGCGGTGCGGTCCTGCCCGATCCTCGCGACACTCTGTATGTCTTCGACGAAGGCCATCACCTGCCAGACAAGGCGATCGGCCACTTTGCCCATTTCAGTCGCCTGCGCTCCACCGCTGACTGGCTGGAGCAAACCGCCAAGAACCTCACCAAATTGCTCGCCCAGCACCCGCTGCCGGGCGACTTGGGCAAACTGATCGAACAGGTCCCCGAGCTGGCCCGGGAGATCAAGACCCAGCAGCAATTCATGTTCACCGCGTGCGAGCAACTGGCCGACTTCAAGCAAGGCGAAGACATGGAAGGCCGCGAGCGTCCGCGCCATCGCTTCGTCGGCGGCGTGGTCCCCGAACACATGCGCGAGATGGGCATCGAGCTGAAAAAAGGCTTCGCCCGGCTCGACGACTTGTTCACGCGCCTGACCGAGCTGCTTAAAGAGGGCATGGACGGCGAGGTCAACATCGGCATCGCCAGCCATCAGGCGGAAGAGTGGTACCCGCTGTTCGGCAGCTTGCTGGCCCGCGCCCATGGCAACTGGGAATTGTGGACCGCCTTCACCGCTGAAGACCCGGAAAACAGCCCGCCCATGGCGCGCTGGCTGACCCTGGCCGACAGCGGCTCGCTGTTCGACATCGAGGTCAACGCCAGCCCGATCCTCGCCGCCGAAATGTTGCGCCGCAACCTGTGGAATGTGGCCTACGGCGCGCTGGTGACCTCGGCCACCCTGACCGCGCTGGGCAAGTTCGACCGTTTCCGCATGCGCGCCGGGTTGCCAAAAGACGCCGTTACTGCGGTGGTGCCGAGTCCGTTCCACCATGCCGACGCCGGCGTGTTGCGCGTGCCGGACCTCAAGGCCGACCCTCGCAACGCGGCCGAACATACGGCGGCCATCATCCGTGAACTGCCGAATCTCGTCGAAGGCTCCAAAGGCACGCTGGTGCTGTTCTCGTCGCGCAAACAGATGCAGGAAGTGTTCGACGGGCTGGAGCGGGACTGGCGCAAGCGGGTGTTCATCCAGGGCAACCTGTCCAAGCAGGAAACCCTGAACAAGCACAAGGCGCGGGTCGACGGTGGCGATGAAAGCGTTCTGTTCGGGCTGGCCAGCTTCGCTGAAGGGGTCGACCTTCCCGGCGCTTACTGCGAGCACGTCGTCATCGCCAAAATTCCCTTCGCCGTGCCGGATGATCCGGTCGAAGCCGCACTGGCGGAGTGGATCGAAGCGCGAGGCGGCAATCCGTTCATGGAAATCGCCGTTCCCGACGCCTCGCTGCGCCTGATCCAGGCCTGCGGTCGTCTGCTGCGCACCGAACAGGACCGCGGCATCATCACGCTGCTGGATCGCCGGGTCGTAACCCAGCGCTATGGCAAAGCCATCCTCAATGCACTGCCGCCATTCCGGCGCGAAATTTCCTGAACCCGTGTTGCAAATGAAACACGGTTGACCGGGTCTTATTCCTGGTCCGTCCGGATGCGCGCGACCTCTGTCGTGCTCCGGGCCTCAGATGATCAAGGAGCTTCCGATCACATGATTCGCCGTTCACTGTCCGCCATCATTGCCACGCTGTGCGCCGGCATGGCCCACGCCGCGCCTGACGTGCAGCAGACGCTGTTCAATTTCGTGCGGCCCGCCGACGTGGTGAAGGTCACGACCCAGGATGCCGGGTTTCCCCAGGCGAACGCCGAACAGACCGCCGAAGGCGAAGTGCTGCGCCGGGTGGTCTTCAATCCGGTCGCAAAACCCAGCCTGCAACTGACCCCGCAGACCGGCGTCTGGGACTGGAGCCACGACAGCGCCATGACCTTGCGCCTGCAAAGCGCGATGGATTGGGCGTTGACGGTGTACGTGCAGATCGAAAGCCGCGACGGCAAAATCCTCACCAGCCGCATCGACCTGCCGGCCGGCCCGGCGCAAACCCTGGTGCTGCCGCTCAAGGCCAGTTCGCCGATGACCCAGGGTATGCGCGCCGGCCCACCGATGCCATGGATGTACGAAGGGCAGCGCGTGTTGCTGGCCAACACCGAAGGTGAGCTGAACAGCGCTGAAGTTTCGTCGGTCACCGTGTCGATGTCTCAACCCAATGTTGCCCAGTCCGTCTTGATCGAGAAGTTCGGCGTGCAAGAGGGCGACGCGCTGCAAACCGCGGCCTACAGCAACCTGGTCGACGGCTACGGTCAGTTCACCCGGGGCAAGTGGCCGGAGAAGGTCACCAGCGACGACCAGCTCAAGACATTGGCGGCCAAGGAACAGCAACAGCTGCAAACCTGGCTGAAAGACCGCCCGGCCCACGACAAATACGGTGGTTTGCTCAGCGGCCCGTCCTTCGAAGCGAAGGGCTTTTTCCGCACCGAGAAGCGCGACGATCGCTGGTATCTGGTGACGCCGGAAGGCCATCCGTTCTACTCGCTGGGGGTAAACGCCGTCTCCGCTGACGACAGCCAGACCTACGTCGAAGGCCGCGAAGCCATGTTCACCGGCCTGCCCGGCAGTGACGATCCGCTCGCCGTGTTCTACGGCAAGGGCGATGACAACCGCGAGACGGGGGCCAACCGCAACCGTCAATTCGATCAGGGCCGCTGGTTCGATTTCTATGGCGCCAACCTGCAACGCACGTACGGCGTGCCCAAGTGCGTGGAAGTCTCAAAGCCGGTCGAGCCGGCTGACGACGAAGACGAAAGCCCGGCTGCCACTCCTGCAACGACCGTATCCACTGGCGACAGCTCTGCCGAGCAGAGCGCGCCGGCGCCTCAGCCGGAAAAGCCCGCTACGCCCGCGCCTGCCATTGAATGCAAGCCGGTGATCGTGGACAGCAAACGCTGGGTTGATCACACCCTGCAACGCTTGCAGGCCTGGGGCTTCAACACCGTTGGCAACTGGAGCGATTCGTCGCTGCAGAACCTGGAAAGCAGTAAAAAAGACCGCGTGCCCTACACGCTGCCGCTGTCCATCGTGGGCGACTACGTGAGCATCAGCACCGGTCTGGATTGGTGGGGCGGCATGCCTGACCCGTTCGATCCGCGCTTCGCCATGGCCACCGAACGGGCCGTTGCCATCGCTGCACGCGACCATCGCGATGATCCGTACCTGATCGGTTACTTCGCGGATAACGAATTGGCCTGGGCGGCGCCGGGCAACGATCCGAAGGATCGCTACGCATTGGCCTACGGCACGCTGAAGTTGACCACCGATGTGCCAGCCAAGCGCGCGTTTCTCAAGCAGTTGCGCGACAAGTACCGCAACGAAGAAGGGCTGTCCAAGGCGTGGGGCATCCATCTTGCCGCGTGGGAGTTGATGGAAGACCCGGGGTTCGAGCCGCCGGTGCCCAGCGCAGAGCACCCGGAGATCGAAAACGACTTCCGGTATTTCCAGCGCGTGTTCGCCGAGACCTATTTCAAGACCATTTCCGACGCGCTCAAGTGGCATGCGCCCAACCATCTGCTGCTTGGTGGCCGCTTTGGCGTCACCAGTCCCGAGGCGGTTGAAGCCTGCGCCAAGTTCTGCGACGTGCTGAGCTTCAACGTCTACACCCTTAAACCCCAGGACGGCGTGGACTTCGCGAAACTGCGCGTGCTCGACAAGCCTGTGATGGTCACCGAGTTTCACTTCGGCTCCCGTGATCGCGGGCCGTTCTGGGGCGGGGTGCTCGAAGTGCCCCGTGAGGAAGATCGCGGCCCGGCGTACGCCAATTTCCTGAAGAGCGCGCTGGCCGAGCCGTCCACCATCGGCGTGCACTGGTTCCAGTATCTGGATCAGCCTGTCACCGGCCGCTTGCTCGATGGCGAGAACGGCCATCTCGGGCTGGTGGGCATCACCGACGTGCCGTACCAGGGCTTTGTCGACGCGGTGCGCAAGGCCAACGGACAGGTCGTGGATGTGATCGGCAAGCGCCCTTAACCGGGCGGTTCCCAAAGCGTTCAATCGCTGGAACAATGTTCGCCATTTTTGCAGCCCGACCGGAGAGCCAGACCGTGCAGATTCAAGGCCATTTCGAGCTTCAGTTTGAGGCCGTACGCGAGGCGTTCGCCGCGCTGTTCGACGACCCGCAGGAGCGTGGTTCAGCGCTGTGCGTGCAGATTGGCGGCGAGACGGTGCTGGATCTGTGGGCGGGCACGGCAGACAAGGATGGCAGCGAAGTCTGGCACAGCGACACCATTGCCAATCTCTTCTCCTGCACCAAGACTTTTACGGCGGTCACGGCCTTGCAGTTGGTGGGCGAGGGCAAGCTGAATCTGGATGAGCCTGTCGCCCGTCTCTGGCCCGAGTTTGCGGCCAACGGCAAACAGTCCGTCACGCTGCGCCAGTTGCTGTGTCATCAGGCCGGGCTCCCGGCGATCCGTGAAATATTGCCGGCCGAAGCACTTTACGACTGGCAGGCCATGACTCGCGTACTGGCTGCCGAGGAACCCTGGTGGACACCGGGTCAGGGCCATGGGTATGCCGCGATCACTTACGGCTGGCTGGTGGGCGAGATGATTCGTCGCGCCGACGGACGCGGGCCGGGTGAGTCCATCGCTGCGCGTATTTCACGTCCGCTGGGCCTGGACTTCCACGTCGGTCTTGCCGACGAGGAGTTTCACCGCGTCGCCCACATTGCCAGAGGCAAGGGCAATGCCGGTGATGAGGCCGCGCAGCGACTGCTGCAGACCACGATGCGCGAACCTGCGTCCATGACGGCGAGGGCGTTCACCAACCCGCCGTCGATCATGACCAGCACCAACAAGCCGGAATGGCGGCGCATGCAGCAACCTGCCGCCAATGGCCATGGCAACGCACGCAGTCTGGCCGGCTTCTATAGCGGCTTGCTCGACGGCAGCCTGCTGGACGGCGACATGCTCAACGAGCTCACGCGCGAGCACAGCATCGGCCAAGACAAGACGCTGCTGACCCAGACCCGCTTCGGGCTGGGTTGCATGCTCGATCAACCCGCGGTGCCTAACGCGACGTTCGGGCTGGGTGCCAAGTCATTTGGCCATCCCGGCGCAGGTGGCTCGGTTGGCTTCGCCGATCCCAAGCGCGATGTAGCGTTTGGGTTCGTGACGAACACCCTTGGTCCTTACGTGCTGATGGATCCGCGGGCTCAGGGTCTGGTGCGCGTGCTTGGTGAGTGTTTGCAATAACTATCGCCGTTAAGTGCTTGTTCTACCGACTGTCAGTTAAATCTGGATAACCGAGCCGTAGGGCGGTTTCTTTTTCCAAAACGGTCTTTATGCGTGTTATATGAGCGCTGCTTCGTTCATTTTCTGATCAATTATTCATGTGGGTCACCCATGTCAGCTAACAAAAGCCTCGCATTCGCCATCTGCATCGCCGTCACCGGCTGTGCGCAAACCCCTCAGGATCAGTCGGCCAGCAATGACCACTGGTGGTCGTTCGGTTCAGGCAAGGGCGCTGATGCAGCGCCTGCAGCCCCAGCGCCAAACCCGGCGGCTGCCCAAGTGGCAAAGGTCCAGGCCGAGACCGGTACACGTTGGTACTGGCCGTTTGGTTCTGACCACGGCGAAACCGAGAAGAAGCCAGAAGTAGCCGCCACTCAACCGGCGGCTGCGCCGGCGGTTGCCCAGGCCGGCGACGCCAACAAGTGGTGGTGGCCGTTCGGCGCAACCGAAGCCAAAAAAGACGCCGCGCCGGCTGTTCCCAAAGTCGACCCGAAGGTGACCCAGGCCTGGCTGGATCTGAACGAGCCAAAAATTCGCGAAGCGATCAAGGACAGCCAGTTCCAGCTCGAGCGCCGTGACGACATCCTCGTGGTCACCGCGCCGGTCGACAGCACCTTCAACCCGAAGCGTCCGGAAATGCTCCTGCCGACCAACCTCGGCCCGATCAGCCGCATGGCCAAGATCGTTGAAGTCGACCAGCGCGCCGCCGTTCTGGTGTTGGGCCACAGCGACGTCTCCAGTGATGCCGATCTCAAGATCAGCCAGCAGCGCGCCCAATCGGTTGCGGCGATCTTCCGCCTCAGCGGCCTGCAGCGTAACCGTCTGAACCTGCGTGGCATGGGCGCCGACATGCCCCGTGCGGCCGGTGACAGCGCGCCGGGTCGCGCACTCAACCGTCGCGTGGAAATCATCCTGACGCCGCAGGACACAATGGTTGCCGAAATGGCCAAGTACAACCTGCCACCAGCGCCGACCCTGCTGGCCGTGCAAACCGCCAACGCGCCGGCGCCGGCACCGGTTGCTGCGCCGACCAAGGCTGCTGCGCCTGCCAAATCGGCTGCACCGGCCAAGAAAGCCGTTGCTACCAAGGCTTCCGCAGCCAAGGCGCCTGCGGCCAAGAAAGCACCTGTGAAGAAAGCAGCGCCGGTGAAAGCCAAGGCAGCGCCTGCGAAAGCAGCGGCCAAAAAACCTGCCCCGGATGCTCAAGCCAGCAACTGAGGTTAAGATCGGGATTCTGTTCACGAATCTCGATTAAGGAAGGCAGTGATGAGCCAGCGTCTGGCCGATATGCGTCGCAACTATGCCCGCGAAGGGTTGACCGAAGCCCAGGCTCCGGGAGAGCCCTTCGCACTGTTCCATCGCTGGTTCAACGAAGCGGTCGAAACCGAGCAAGCGCCGGTCGAGGCCAACGCCATGACGCTGGCGACCGTCGACGCTGACGGTCGCCCCCACTGCCGCGTCCTGCTGCTCAAAGGCCTGGACGCTCAGGGCTTCACGTTTTTTTCCAACTACGAGAGCGCCAAAGGCCAGCAGCTGAGCGCCCGTCCTTTTGCCGCCATGACGTTTTTCTGGCCCTCGCTGGAACGTCAGGTGCGCATCGAAGGCCGCGTATCCAGGGTCAGCCACGAAGAATCCGACGCCTATTTTCAGCTACGCCCCCTCGGCAGCCGCCTGGGTGCCTGGGCATCCCCGCAAAGTCGGGTGATCGCCAACCGTGAAGAGCTCGAAGGTTTGCTCAAAGCCACCGAGGCGCGTTTCATGGACACCCAGCCTGACTGTCCTAATCACTGGGGCGGCTATCGTCTGGTGCCGGATCGCATCGAATTCTGGCAGGGGCGTCCAAGCCGTCTGCATGACCGCCTGAACTATCGTCTGCTGGAAGATGAGTGGCAGCGCGAGCGCCTCGCGCCCTGAGTGCGGGTCTTCGGACCTCCGTGCTGCCAGCACCAGGGTCTCTGTCACACTTTTCTTTGAATCAATTTCCGGCGCCGTCGTCCACTGAAGTAGACGTCGGCGGGTTGCTGTATCACGCCTGAATAAACGTAAATTATCGGTACAGGACCGTGACATCGATTGGCGTCGCAGAGTCTAATGGCTACCTGTACCTCTGGAGATAACTGTTATGCGTAAGTCTGTTCTGTTGGTTGCTTCGTTCACCGCCATGGCGCTGACGCTGGGCGGCTGTACTTCAAGCCTCACCGGCGACTCGTACTCGCGCGACGAAGCTCGTCAGGTGCAGACCGTACGGCTGGGCACGATCGAATCGTTGCGTCCGGTGAAGATTGAAGGCACCAAAACCCCGATCGGCGCAGGCGCCGGTGCCATTGTCGGTGGTGTGGGTGGCAGCGCCATCGGTGGCGGTCGCGGCAGCATCGTGACGGCCGTGATCGGTGCGGTCGCTGGTGGTCTGCTGGGTTCGGCAGCGGAAGGCGGCCTGACCCGTGCTCAAGGCGTCGAGATCACCGTGCGTGAAGACGACGGCACCATGCGTGCTTATGTGCAGGAAGTTCAGGAAAACGAGATCTTCCGTGTGGGTGAGCGCGTTCGCATCATGACCGTCAACGGCACCAGTCGCGTCAGCCACTAAGCCGCGCGGCATGTCTCGAAGCTGGGCGTAAAATGTCCGCTTGCGAAAACGCCCCGATCATTCGGGGCGTTTTGCATTTCAGCGTTTCATTTCAACGCTGCTGAGCGCGTGCTGCGACTGGCCATTGCGGTGATGCCGTAGCCGATCAGCGCGGCAAGAACAGACCCCGTCAAAATCCCCATTCGATCCATCCCGGCAAACTCGCTTTGTCCCGGCACGAACGCCAGTGAGCCGACAAACAGGCTCATGGTGAAGCCGATCCCGCACAGCATCGAAACCCCCAGCACCTGCCCCCAGTTTGCGCCGGTCGGCAGTGATGCGAGACCCGTCTTGATGGCCAGCCACGTCAGGCCAAACACACCGATGACTTTGCCCAGCAGCAGACTAAGGGCGATGCCGAGTGGTACGGGATGGGTGAAGCTCTCCAGCGTCACGCCGGCCAAAGGGACGCCGGCGTTGGCGAACGCGAACAGCGGCAGAATGAAATACGCCACCCAGGGATGCAGGGCGTGTTCGAGTTGCTGCAGGGGGGAGGCGACGTCTTTGGGCGTCCGCAGCGGAATGCAGAACGCCAGCACAACGCCGGCCAGCGTGGCGTGGACGCCGCTCTTCAGCACGCAGACCCACAAGACGGTGCCGATCAGCAAGTAGGGCGCGAGTCTGGTCACGCCCAGGCGGTTCATGGTGATCAGCCCGGCAATCGACGCGGCTGCCAGCGCCAATGCCAGGCTGGACAGTTCGCCGGAGTAGAACAGCGCGATGACAATGATCGCGCCCAGATCATCGATGATCGCCAGGGTCATGAGAAACAGCTTGAGCGACACCGGCACCCGTTTGCCCAGCAACGCCAGCACGCCGAGGGCGAAGGCGATGTCGGTGGCCATGGGAATCGCCCAGCCACTCACGGCGGCGGGATTGTCTGAGTTAAGCGCCCGGAAGAGCAGGGCAGGGATGAGCATGCCGCCGATGGCCGCCGCGCCCGGCAGGACAATTTGGGAGGGCCGCGAGAGGTGTCCTTGCAGGACCTCGCGCTTGACCTCCAGCCCGATCAGCAGGAAGAACAACGCCATCAGGCCGTCGTTGATCCACAGCAGCAACGGTTTGGCGATGTGCAACGCGCCGATCTGGGCAACGACCGGCGTTTCCAGCCAGCCGTTATACAGCCAGGACAGGGGAGAATTGTTGATGATCATGGCGAGGGCCGCGGCGGCGATCAGCAGCAAGCCACCGGCGGCTTCCAGCTGGAAGAAACGTCTGAATGTATTGCGTACGGGCAAGGTGACGCTCCAAGGGCAGCCTGAAAAGGAGCGCCACCCTAACGCGCGTTCTGGTGTCTGAAAACAGGATCTGAAGCCGAATTTGTAATCAAAAATAACGCCCTACAGACACCGCTCACGAATCCTATGGATTCGTTTCGGAGTGCTGTAGGGCGATGCCTTTAAGTGGTTTATTCAGTGATGCCCAGGATATTTCGGGCCAACGCTTCGGCGATGCGGATCCCGTCGACGCCGGCCGACAGGATGCCGCCGGCATAGCCTGCGCCTTCGCCTGCCGGGAACAGGCCTTTGACGTTGAGGCTCTGCAGGTCCTCGCCACGGGTGATGCGCAGGGGCGAGGAGGTACGCGTTTCAATGCCGGTGAGGATCGCGTCGTGCTGCGAAAATCCTCTGATCTGCTTCTCGAACGCCGGCAGCGCCTCACGAATGGCTTCGATGGCGAAGGCGGGCAATGCGTCGGCAAGGTCGGTCAGCTTGACGCCCGGCTTGTAGGAAGGTTCTACGCCGCCCAACGCCGTTGACGCCTTGCCCGCGATGAAATCGCCTACCAGTTGCGCCGGAGCCTCGTAGGTTTCGCCGCCCATGATGTAGGCGTGGGACTCCAGTCGCTCCTGCAGTTCGATGCCGGCCAGCGGGCTGCCCGGATAATCCTGCTCAGGGGTGATGCCGACGACGATGCCGGAGTTGGCGTTGCGCTCGTTGCGCGAGTACTGGCTCATGCCGTTGGTGACCACGCGGTTGGGCTCAGAGGTTGCCGCCACCACGGTGCCGCCGGGGCACATGCAGAAGCTGTACACCGAACGGCCGTTCTTGGCGTGGTGCACCAGCTTGTAATCGGCAGCGCCAAGCTTGGGGTGACCGGCGTACTTGCCCAGGCGCGCGCGGTCGATCAGACCTTGCGGGTGTTCGATGCGGAAGCCGACCGAAAACGGCTTGGCCTCCATGAACACGCCGCGCCCGTGGAGCATGCGGAAGGTGTCCCGGGCGCTGTGGCCCAGCGCCAGAATGACGTGCCGCGAGTCGATGCGCTCGCCGCTATCGAGCACGACGCCCTGCATCTGGCCGTCTTCGATCAGTACATCGGTGACCCGCTGCTGGAAACGCACTTCGCCGCCCAGCGCTTCGATCTGATGACGCATGTTCTCGACCACGCCGGTCAACCGGAAGGTGCCGATGTGTGGCTTGCTGACGTAGAGAATCTCTTCCGGCGCACCGGCTTTGACGAATTCGTGCAAGACCTTGCGACCGATGAATTTCGGGTCTTTGATCTGACTGTAGAGCTTGCCGTCGGAGAACGTCCCCGCGCCGCCCTCACCGAACTGCACGTTGGACTCCGGGTTGAGCACGTTCTTGCGCCACAGCCCCCAGGTGTCCTTGGTGCGCTGACGGACTTCGGTGCCGCGTTCGAGGATGATTGGCTTGAAGCCCATCTGCGCCAGCAACAGGCCGGCGAAAATCCCGCACGGGCCGAAGCCGACTACCAACGGACGCTGGCTCAGATCGGCAGGGGCGTGGCCGACCACTTTGTAACTGACGTCTGGCGCCGGGCCGATGTGTTTGTCGTGGCTCAGGCGCTGGAGCAGGGCGGCTTCGTCGCGCACCTGGAAGTCGATGGTGTAAATGAACTGCAGCTCGGTGGATTTCTTGCGCGCATCATAGCTGCGCTTGAACAGGGTGAAATCCAGAAGCTCATCGCTGCCGATGGCCAGGCGTTGCAGAAGTGCAGGGCGCAGTTCGTCGTCCGCGTGGTCCAGCGGCAGTTTGAATTCGGTGATTCGTAACATTGAAAGATCCGGTTTCGGGCCGCAGGATCGGCCCGGCAGCACTACAAGAGCGCGCGATTATAAGCCACATTGAGCAGGGAGCGGTGGCCCGAGCGACGACATCCGCCACGCAGCCGCCGTTTAGCTTTGCACCGAGTCAGCTGGGAAAACTTGATCTCAAGGCTAATGGGGAATATGTGGGAGCGAGCTTGCTCGCGAAAGCGTCTTATCAGACAGCGCTGTGAGCGCCTGACCTACCGCATTCGCGAGCAAGCTCACTCCCACCAGTGTTGCGCCTGTACAGATTCAGGTTTGAGGTTTCAGCTTCAGCGTAAGGCTATCAATCGTTACGCATCGCCCCGAAGTACGCGCAACCGCGCTGAACCTGGCCGTTGACCCGGAGTTCGGCGGTCAGGTGCTGCACCGAGCCGTTCGACGGGTCCACACAGCGCAGCGGCGCGACGTAGAGCTCGACGTGCTGATTGTTGGCGTCGGTGATCAGGTTGAAGCGGCCCTCGGGCATCTGCTCTTCCATGTACGGCACGGCGAACGGCTCCTGGCCTTCGCGCTCAAGCACCAGACCCTTGCCGCTGGCGTTGAGGTTCCATTTCGGGCCGTTGCCGCTGGCATGAATCGTCAGGCGCTTGAAATTGGGGTCCTCGCAGGCACCGCTCGGGCGCTCGACGCGGTAGAGCTGGTAGATGTCGGCCTGACCGTCACTGCCCTGTGCCTTGCTCGCGACGAAGTTGCCACGTACATCGGCGAACGCCTTGCCGTTCTTGTCCACCACCGAAGCGGCTTCCTGCAGGACGCCGGTGTTGCCCTTGTCGGTCACTGCATAGCGGCGCTGTTCGTTGCACGGGGCGAAGAACAGCTTGCCGCCGTCACCGCTGAGGGTGCCCTGCATGCGGATCATGCCAGCGGTCGACACCTTGCTGTCACTGGACGACATGGGCATCAACTGGCAGCCGGCAAACAGGGGCAACAAGGCGAACATCAGAGCGGAACGAGCAGCGGACATGGGGCGGTCTCCAGACAAGTGCCGCCACGTTACTCAGCCTGCTCGCTCATCACAAGGGGCGATTAGCCAACGCGATACGTCTGTCCGGTTTGTAGCCCTTCGACACTTTTTGCGTACGCCAATGCTACATCCGCTGCGGGGACCGGCTTGAAGCCGCGAAAGTACGGCGCGTAGCTGCCCATGGCTTCGACCAGCACGTTGGGGCTGACCGAATTGACCCGCATGCCCCGCGGCATCTCGATGGCGGCGGCGCGCACGAAGGCGTCGATGGCGCCGTTGACCAAACTGGCTGACGCTCCGGTGCGAATCGGATCGACGCTGGTAATGCCGGTGGTGAAGGTGAAGGACGCACCGTCGTTGGCGAATTCCCGACCGATCAGCAGCAGATTGACCTGACCCATCAGCTTGTCCCGAAGGCCCAGGGCGAAAGAGTCGGCGGTCATCTCGCCCAGCGGCGCGAAGGTGACATTGCCGGCCGCGCAAATCAATGCGTCGAAAGGGCCTGTCCGTTCGAATAGTTTGCGGATCGAGTCGCTGTCACTAATATCGACGTGCTCGTCTGCGCCGGTTCTGCCGATGCGAACGATCTCGTGGCGTGGCGCCAACTCTTTCTCGATCGCCGAGCCAATGGTGCCACTGGCGCCAATCAATAGAATTTTCATGATGCGATTTTCCCCTGGTATGGATCAGGCGCTCAGTGTGAGTTGCCTTTTCCCACCGAAACAGGGGCTAAACGGCAATCCCGGTTTGTCAGAAAGGAAACAATCATGAGCGAAATGGACGACCTGGCCGCGTTCGCGATGCTGGTGGAGGCCAACAGCTTCACCCTGGCCGCGCAATGGCTGGACACCAGTACCAGCCAACTGTCCAAGCGCATCAGCAAACTGGAAAAGAATTTCGGCGTTACGCTGCTCCATCGCACCACCCGCAGCCTGACGCTGACCTCGGCGGGCGCCATTCTCCTGCCCGAAGCCCGCGCGCTACTGGCCCAACGCGACCGCGTTCGCGACGCCATGGCCTACCTGAGCGAAAGCCTGATCGGCACCGTACGCCTGACCGTGCCGGTGTCGTTGGGCGAAACCTTCTTCGAAGGCCTGCTCACCGAATTCGCCCACACCTACCCCGACGTTCAGGTGGAACTCGACCTCAACAACCACTTCCGCGACATGCGCCGTGATGGCTTCGACCTGGGCATACGTTCCAGCGTGGGGATCGACGAACGCCTGGTGGCCAAGCCGTTGCTGTCGCTACAGGAGCTGACCTGCGCCAGCCCGGACTACCTCGCCAGACACGGCACCCCGCAAACCCCGGAAGAACTGCGCGTCCATCGATGCCTGCTCAACAGCCATCACGCCGGCCGCGAATCCTGGGGCTACCACCAGAAACATGAACTGACCCGCGTCAACGTCCGCGGCACCTTCGCCAGCAACCACTACGGCCTCCTGAAAAAAGCCGCCCTCGTCGGCGCCGGCATCGCCCGCCTGCCGTCGTACATGGTCCATGAGGAACTGAAAGAAGGACGGTTGCACTGGTTGCTGCGTGATTACCAGACGCCGGTTTCGTCCCTTTACCTAGTCCACCCCTTTGAAGGACGGCTGCCGAGGCGGGTGCAAGTCATGGCGGATTATTTGAGTGAATGGTTCGAGCGCAGCACTGCGGCGCTGGAACAGCTCTGACTTCTGGGGTTATCAAATCGAGCGGGGACAGATTAATTTACGGTGAAGCGCTGTAAATAAATCAGTCCCTTGTAAACAGAAATCAAAATTGATGTCGCAGCCACTGGCCTATTCCCGGCTAAAGCCGGTCCTACAAAAAGCAACGCGTGCAGCCAGTGGCACCGACGGCGACTCCTGTAGGACCGGCTTCAGCCGGGAAGCCTTTGACCTGCTTTTGATCTTCAAACGCAAAAAGCCCAAACACCGCCAATCGCGACTTGGGTGCAGGCTGAACGCAGGTCTCGTGGAGTGGGCCGAGCCGCAGGGATGCGGCGAGAGCGCCGTCAGGACATGGATGTCCGTTCGGCGCGGGCCCACGGAGCGAGACCGGAGTGAAGGAACCCTGACGAAGGAAGGGCCCAACCAGGAGCACTAAGCCCTTGGTTACTTGGGGCTTTATCAAGTAACTCGCCGAAGGCGAAACGTCTGCCCTCAGGCAGACGCTCTTGATCTTCAGGCTTTCCAAGGACAACCCGCCGAAGGCGAGCAGCTATCCGCCTAAATAAGCATCCCGCACTTTCGGATCGACCAGCAACTCCGCCCCCGACCCCTGCATCACCACCCGGCCATTCTCCAGAACATACGCACGATCAGCGATCTTCAACGCCTGATTCGCATTCTGCTCCACCAGAAACACCGTCACCCCATCCCGCCGCAACTGCTCAACAATCTCGAAAATCTGCTGAATAATTATCGGCGCCAGACCCAGCGAAGGCTCATCCAGCAACAACAGCTTCGGCTTGCTCATCAACGCACGCCCGATCGCCAGCATCTGCTGCTCACCGCCGGACATCGTGCCGCCGCGCTGATTGAAGCGCTCCTTCAGACGCGGGAACAACTCAAGCACCTTCTCCATCTGCACCTGATAATCGGCCTTGTCCGTGAAGAACCCGCCCATCGCCAGATTCTCCTCCACCGTCAGACGGGCGAACACACGACGGCCCTCCGGCACCACCGCAATACTCTTGCGCATGATCACCGACGACTCCAGACCGACCAGTTCCTCACCCATATAGCGGATGCTGCCACTGTGCGCGCGCGGCGAACCGCACAGCGTCATCAACAGCGTCGACTTGCCCGCGCCATTGGCGCCGATCAACGTGACAATCTCGCCCTGCTGCACATCGATGCTGACACCGTGCAATGCCTGGATCTTGCCGTAGAACGTGGAAACGTTATCAAACTGCAGCATTTACGCTTCCCCCAGATAGGCTTTGATCACTTCAGGATTGTCACGGATCTGCTCGGGCGTGCCATCGGCCAGCGGCGTGCCCTGATTGATCACCACGATATGGTCGGAAATGCTCATGACCAGCTTCATGTCGTGCTCGATCAGCAACACCGTCGCGTTGTGCTCGTTACGCAACACGCCGATCAACGCTTTCAGGTCTTCGGTTTCTTTCGGGTTCAGACCGGCCGCCGGCTCGTCGAGCATCAGAATGCGCGGGCGCGTCATCATGCAGCGGGCAATTTCCAGACGGCGTTGCTGACCGTAGGCCAGCGTGCCGGCAGGACGGTTGGCGAATTCCTTCAGGTCAACCGCTTCGAGCCAATGCTCGGCATATTCCATCGCCTCGCGCTCGCTTTTGCGATACGCCGGGGTCTTGAACAGGCCGGACAGGAAATTCGTGTTGAGGTGGCGATGCTGGGCCACCAGCAGGTTTTCCACCGCGGTCATTTCCTTGAACAGGCGCACGTTCTGGAACGTTCGCACCACGCCTTTACGGGCGATCTCATGGCCGGCCAGGCCCTGAATCGGCTCGCCATCCAGCAGAATCGTGCCGGAGGTGGGTTTGTAGAAGCCGGTCAGGCAGTTGAAAACGGTGGTCTTGCCGGCGCCGTTCGGGCCGATCATCGACACGACCTGCTTCTCGTTGACGGTCAGACCGACGCCGTTGACGGCCAACAGACCGCCAAAGCGCATGCACAAGCCGGACGCTTGCAGAAGTGGACGGCTCATCAGCGCTCCCCCTTGAGTTTCATGACGGGACGCTGCATCGGCAGGAAGCCCTGAGGACGCCAGATCATCATCAGCACCATCAAGGCGCCGAAGCCGAGCATCCGGTATTCGCTGAATTCGCGAAGCAGTTCAGGCAACAGAATCATCACGACCGCGGCGAGGATCACGCCCAGCTGCGAGCCCATGCCGCCCAGGACCACGATGGCGAGGATGATCGCCGACTCCAGAAAGGTGAACGACTCCGGGGTGATCAACCCCTGACGCGCGGCGAAGAAACTGCCGGCGAAACCGGCGAATGCAGCGCCGAGGGTAAAGGCCGACAGCTTGATGATGGTCGGATTCAGGCCCAGCGCGCGGCAGGCGATTTCGTCTTCACGCAGGGCTTCCCAGGCGCGGCCGATGGGCATGCGCAACAGCCGGTTGATCACGAACAGCGCCAACAGCGCCAGCAGCAGGGCGATCAGGTAGAGAAAGATCACCTTGTTGATGGAGTTGTATTCCAGACCGAAGTATTCGTGGAACGTCTGCATGCCTTCTGCAGCCTTGCGCTCGAACGTCAGGCCGAACAGCGTCGGTTTTTCGATGTTGCTGATGCCGTTCGGGCCGCCGGTGATGTCGGTCAGGTTACGCAGGAACAGGCGAATGATTTCACCGAAACCCAGCGTCACGATGGCCAGATAGTCGCCACGCAAACGCAGGACCGGGAAGCCCAGCAGGAAGCCGAACGTCGCCGACGCCAGGCCGGCCAGCGGCAGGCAGATCCAGAAACCGAAGCCGAAGTAGTGCTGCAGCAGGGCGTAGGTGTACGCGCCCACGGCGTAAAAGCCGACGTAACCGAGGTCAAGCAGACCCGCCAGACCGACGACGATGTTCAGGCCCAGGCCGAGCATCACGTAGATCAGGATCAAGGTCGCGATGTCCACCGCGCCGCGCGAGCCGAAGAATGGCCACACCAGCGCAGCAATCACCAGCGCGCCGAGGAACCAGCGTTGGGTCGACGGCAGGGTCAGAAAGTTGCTGGTCTTGTCCGACATCAGCTGTTTCTGCGGACGCGAACGCCACATCGCGCTGATCTGTTCGTTGAACAGCACGCGCAGGAACATCAGCAACGCCGCGGCAAAAATCAGCAGCACGGTGGTGGTGCTGGCGCCGACCACCGCGAGATTGATCCCGACGATGTCCAGTTTGAGCCCGAGGATCGGGTAAGCGACGGCCAGCACCAGCACTGCGCTGAAGAGGGCCGATTTGAGATTCCTGGTCATACTTTTTCAACCTCCGGACGGCCGAGCAGGCCGGTTGGCCGGAACAACAACACCAATACGAGAAGACCGAACGCCACCACATCCTTGTACTGGTCGCCAAAGATGTCGGCGCCAAAGGCTTCGGCGATGCCCAGCACCAGACCGCCGAGCATCGCGCCCGGGATACTGCCGATACCGCCCAGTACTGCGGCGGTAAAGGCTTTGATGCCGACGAGGAACCCTGCGTTGGGGTTGATCACGCCGTACTGCATGCTCAGCAGCACCGCAGCGACCGCCGCCAGGGCGGCACCGATGACGAAGGTCAGGGCGATGATGTTGTTGGTGTTGATCCCCAGCAGGTTGGCCATCTTGATGTCTTCGGCGCAGGCACGGCAGGCGCGACCCAGGCGAGAGCGGGAGATGAACCATGTCAGACCGAGCATGGCCACCAGCGTGACGATGAAGATGAGGATCTGCATGTAGGAGATCACCACTTCATGGGTGCTGCCGGGGCCGAAAACGAAGTTGCCGGGAATGAGGTTAGGGATCGATTTGTCTTTCGAGTCCTGCGACAACAGCACGGTGTTCTGCAGGAAAATCGACATGCCGATGGCGGAAATCAGAGGGATCAAACGGTTGCTGCCGCGCAACGGGCGATAGGCAACTCGCTCGATGGCGTAACCGTAGGCGCTGGTCACCACAATACTGGCGACGAAAGCTGCGGTAATCAGCAGGGGCAGGCTGTCCAGGCCAAGCATGGTCAGACCGGCCAGGGCGATAAACGCCACATACGAGCCGATCATGTACACCTCGCCGTGGGCGAAGTTGATCATGCCGATGATGCCGTAAACCATGGTGTAGCCAATGGCAATCAAGGCGTAAGTGCTGCCAATGGTCATCCCATTAACCAGCTGTTGAAGAAAGTGATAGAGATCTATCGGCATTGCTGAGTGCTCCTAAAAACCTGCCTGGTGTTTCACTGGTGGTGTCTTTTTCCCGCTCGCGCGTCGTGATCTACGTCCGCGTCCGGCACGAGCCCAGTGGTTCACTGGTGCGGTTTCAAGATGTTCAGGGATCGGAATTCTTGTGAAATTCGCTGCCCAGCTAAAACAAAGCCCACTGCGGTTGCAGTGGGCTTCGGGTAAGCATGAAGGCTGCGTTATTTCACAGGGGCTTCAGTCTTGGTGCCATCTTTGTGCCAGGTGTAAACGACGAATTTGAAGTCTTTCAAGTCACCCTTGGCGTCGAAGCTCAGATCGCCGGTAGGGGTCTTGAACGTACCGGCGTGAATGGCGGCTGCCACTTTCGCGGTGTCTTCGGACTTGGCGGTCTTGATCGCTTCAGCAATCACTTCCACAGCCGCGTAGGCCGGGAACACGAACGGACCGCTTGGGTCTTCTTTCTTCGCCTTGAACGCGGCGACCAGTTCATTGTTGGCCGGGTCCTGATCGAAGGATTTCGGCAGGGTCACCAGCAGACCTTCGGACGCGTCCTGAGCGATCTGCGAGATGGAGGCGTTGCCCACGCCTTCCGGACCCATGAAGCCGGCTTTCAGGCCTTTTTCCTGTGCCTGACGCAGGATCAGACCCAGCTCAGGGTGGTAGCCGCCGTAGTAGACGAAGTCGACGTTGGCTTGCTTCATCTTGGCGATCAGCGAGGAGAAGTCCTTGTCGCCGGCATTGATACCTTCGAACAGGGCGACTTTCACGCCGTCTTTTTCAAGGGTCTGCTTGACGGCAGTAGCGATGCCTTCACCGTATTGCTGTTTGTCGTGGATGACCGCAACGATCTTCGGCTTGATCTGCTTGGCGATGTAGTCGCCGGCAGCCGGGCCCTGTGCACTGTCCAGGCCGATGGTGCGGAAGATCATTTTGTAACCGCGGGCGGTGATTTCCGGGCTTGTGGCCGCCGGGGTCACCATGATGATGCCTTCGTCTTCGTAGATGTCCGAAGCAGGCTGAGTGGAGCTGGAGCAGAGGTGACCGACCACGAACTTGACGCCGTCGTTGACCACTTTGTTGGCGATGGCGACCGCTTGTTTAGGGTCACAGGCATCATCGTAATCAACCGCTTCAAGCTTCTTGCCGTCGATGCCGCCTTTGGCGTTGATCTGGTCGATGGCCATCTTGGCGCCGCTGAACTGCATGTCGCCGTACTGGGCCACAGCACCGGTTTTAGGGCCGGCAATGCCGATCTTGATTGTGTCAGCTGCGAACGAGTGACTGGCAACCCCCGCCAGAACCAGTGCGGCAAACAGCTTGGAAATCTGATTAATACCCTTAGTCATGATGCTCCACTCTTGCGTTGTCGTTTTTATAATCCTGACGGCCAAAGCTGCAGGACCGGATTGAATTTCCAGGCCGCACCCCCAGCAACTGTACCGGAACAGTTTAGAGCGCCGGTCGATCGCTTGAATAGCTGGCTGCGGGGGACAAAACCTGTGGATGTCGCTTAATCGACAGAAAGATACACAATCAAGCCGGCTCTATAACCCTGTCGGGCAACGAACCGGTCGGCTTGGGCGAACTTCCCTGCAATCAATCACTTGAATCCGGGTTTGTCGGTACGGAGGGCGGCGCTATCATTGCGCCGATTTTCCAATACGGTGAAAACCCATGACGCAAGAACCTAGCACCCTCTATGCCAAACTGCTTGGCGAAACGGCTTCGATTACGTGGAATGAATTGCAACCATTTTTTGCGAAGGGTGCCCTGTTGTGGGTCGAGCCCAGCCTGGATTTGATCGCCGTGGCCCAGGCATTTGCCGAGAACAGTGAGGCGCAAGTGGCGGCGTGGCTCAAGAGTGGGGACGTCGGCAAGGTCTCTGAATCAAAGGCTCTGGATCTTTTCGAGCGCAATCCGCCCCTCTGGGCAGTGGTTGTCGCGCCGTGGGTGTTGATCCACGAAAGGGCGTGACGCTGGTCACTGCTCAAAAATGGTGCGTCGGATGATGGCAAAGTGGGTAATGCGGTAACTGCCGGTGTGTCGTCGGTAGCGGAATGTCTCACCGGATCGATGCTTCATTTTGGGAAAACCATCAGGGTCGCTCCGGGATTTCTGGCGGACGTTCAATGGATGGGTATCAGCGGGGCGAATGTTCACAGACAGAGTGCCAAGGCGTGACTAGATTTCAGGCAAACCGGAGGCGTCAGCCGGGATAGCCTCCTATAACAAGAAAGAGAGCGCCCCATGGATCAATCGACTCAGGCAAGGAACGCTTGGCGCGTTCTGTTTCTGCTGTTTCTGGCCAACCTGTTCAATTTCTTCGACCGCACGATTCCCGCGATCATCATCGAGCCCATCCGCAAGGAATGGTCGCTGAGCGACTTTCAGCTCGGCATCATCGGCACCGCCTTCACCCTGGTGTACGCAGTGGCGGGTCTGCCGTTGGGGCGCATGGCCGACAACGGTTCGCGTCGCAAGTTGATGGGCTGGGGCCTGGCGGTGTGGAGCGGGCTGACGGCAGTGAACGGTCTGGTCGGCAACTTCTGGGCGTTTCTGCTGGTGCGCATGGGCGTCGGGATCGGAGAGGCGAGCTATGCGCCAGCGGCCAATTCATTGATCGGCGACCTGTTCCCCGCCCACCGCCGCGCCCGGGCCATGGGCATCTTTATGCTGGGATTGCCCCTGGGGCTGCTGCTGGCGTTCTTTACCATCGGCGCGATGGTGCAGGCGTTCGGCAGCTGGCGCGCGCCGTTCTTCATCGCCGCGGTGCCGGGGCTGGTGCTGGCGGTGTTCATGTTCTTCATTCGCGAGCCGGCCCGGGGCGCCGCTGAAAGCGTGGCCATTTCCCAGGAGAAAATCGACCGGCCGATCCGCCGCGTGCTGTCGATTCCTACGTTCCGCTGGCTGGTGCTCGCCGGTCTGGCGTTCAACTTCGCCACCTACGCGTGCAACTCGTTCATGGTGTCGATGCTGCAGCGCTACTTCTTACTGCCCTTGCAGGAAGCCGCGATGGCCACCGGCATGATCGTCGGCGTGACCGGTCTCATTGGCCTGACCGTCGGCGGCTGGGTGGCGGACAAGCTGCATCAACGCTGGAGCAACGGCCGCCTGATGTTTGCCGCGATCAGCATGGTGGTTGCGACGCTGTGCACCGGTTATGCGCTGCACGCCGGGCGCATCGAGATCGGCGTGTTCGTTGGCGTCTTCAGCTTGGGCTGGCTGTTTTCCTACAACTTCTACACCTGCGTTTACACCGCGATTCAGGACGTGGTGCAGCCCCGGCTGCGCGCCACGGCCATGGCGCTGTTCTTTGCCGGTCTGTATCTGCTGGGCGGCGGGTTGGGGCCGGTGGTGGTGGGGCTGTTGTCGGACCATTTCGCTCACTCGGCCATGTACGCCGCGCAGGTCGAGCAGATGACCGAACCGTTCAAGGCGGTGGGGCTGCACGATGCGATGTATTTGATACCGGTGGCGTTGTTTTTCGTGTTGGTGTTTCTGGTGCGCGCGTCGAAGTGCTTCAGCGCCGACGCGCAGCGGATGCGCGAGGGGATGGTGGCGGATGAGCCGGTGGGGCAGGGGGTGAAGCCGTCGGTGGCGTAAATGTCCCGGTCACTCCCACACCACAGCGGCCTACTTTAAAGTAAGTGCACATGCGCTCTGTGGGGTCTAGAAGATCCCGAGCCGAGCGCTATCCCGTGGGAGCGAGCTTGCTCGCGAAGGCTTAAGTTCAGTCAGTAAAGAAAATGGCTGAACGTCCCGGCCCCTTCGTGAGCAAGCTCACTCCCACATTTCCTGCGGCGAACCTGATTAGCCCGCCACCAACACCCGAATCGCTTCCAGGCGCAGCGCGGCTTTTTCCAGCATGGCCAGGCCTTGCTCACGTTGTTCACGCAATGCCGCCAGTTCGCTGTCGCGCACGGTCGGGTTGACCGCTTGCAACGCGGTCAAACGCGCCAGCTCTTCTTCGGTGTCTGCCGCGAGACGTCGCTGGGCTTCCGCGACACGTTCAGCGTGCTTCGGCGCGATCTTGCTCTCGGCGGCGTTGATCTGCGGGTTGAGCACGTCGCGCTGTGCCTGAATGAACTTGTTGGCGCTGGCCCGGGGCACGCTCTCCAGCTGATCGTTCAGGGTGGTGAAGGACACGCGGCCCGACAGGTCGTTGCCGTTGCCGTCCAGCAGGCAACGCAGCGCGGCCGGCGGCAGGTAGCGGCCCAGTTGCAGCGAGCGCGGCGCGACCACCTCACTGACGTAGAGCAATTCCAGCAACACGGTGCCGGGTTTCAGCGCCTTGTTCTTGATGAGTGCCACGGCGGTGTTGCCCATCGAGCCGGACAGCACCAGATCCATGCCGCCCTGCACCATCGGGTGTTCCCAGGTAATGAACTGCATGTCCTCGCGGGCCAGCGCCTGATTACGGTCGTAGGTGATGGTCACGCCCTCGTCGTCGCCCAGCGGGAAGCTGGCGTCGAGCATCTTCTCGCTCGGCCGCAGGATCAGCGCGTTCTCCGAGTGATCTTCACTGTCGATGCCGAACGCGTCGAACAGGGTTTCCATGTAAATCGGCAGGGTGAACTGATCGTCCTGCTCAAGGATGGCTTCCACCAGCGCTTCGCCTTCGCCCGCGCCGCCGGAATTCAGCTCCAGCAGACGGTCGCGGCCGGTGTGCAGTTCGCTTTCCAGACGCACGCGCTCGTTGCGCGCCTCGGTCACCAGGGCCTGCCAGTCGTCCTCGTCGCCGCCTTCCAGCTGCGGCAACAGGCGCGGACCGAACGTATGTTGCAGTGCGTTGCCGGTCGGGCAAGTGTTGAGGAATGCGTTGAGCGCCTCGTGATACCACTGGAACAGCCGCTCTTGCGGGCTGGTTTCCAGATACGGCACGTGCAGCTCGATGATGTGCTTCTGGCCGATCCGGTCCAGACGGCCGATCCGCTGCTCCAGCAGGTCCGGGTGCGCAGGCAGGTCGAACAGCACCAGGTGGTGTGAAAACTGGAAGTTGCGGCCTTCACTGCCGATTTCCGAACAGATCAGCACCTGGGCGCCGAACTCTTCGTCGGCGAAGTACGCCGCCGCGCGGTCACGCTCGAGGATGTTCATGCCTTCGTGGAAGACCGTGGCCGGGATGCCGGAGCGCACGCGCAGGGCGTCTTCCAGGTCCATCGCGGTTTCGGCGTGGGCGCAGATGACCAGCACCTTCACGCGCTTGAGCATTTTCAGGGTGTCGATCAGCCAGTCAACGCGCGGATCGAAACGCCACCAGCGCTCTTCTTCGCTGAGCTCGCTTTGGGCCTGGAAGCTGACTTCCGGGTACAGGTCGGCGTGTTCGCCAATCGGCAGTTCCAGGTATTCAGCCGGGCAGGGCAGGGGATACGGGTGCAGCTTGCGTTCCGGGAACCCTTGCACGGCGGCGCGGGTGTTGCGGAACAGCACGCGGCCGGTGCCGTGACGGTCAAGCAGTTCGCGGATCAGGCGGGCACTGGCTTCGGCGTCGCCGGCGGCAACAGCGGTCAGCAGCGCTTCGGCTTCGGCGCCGAGGAAACCGCGAATGGTCTCGTTGGCCTTGGGCGACAGCGTGCCTTTGTCCAGCAGCTCCTGAACGGCTTCGGCGACCGGGCGATAGTTTTCGCTCTCGGCGCGGAAGGCGTGCAGGTCATGGAAACGGTTCGGGTCCAACAGGCGCAGGCGGGCGAAGTGGCTGTCCTGACCGAGCTGCTCGGGGGTTGCGGTCAGCAGCAGCACGCCGGGAATGACCTCGGCCAGTTGCTCGACCAGCGAGTATTCACGGCTGGCCTTTTCTTCGTGCCAGACCAGGTGGTGGGCCTCGTCGACGACCAGTAGGTCCCAGCCCGCCGCGAACAGCGCATCCTGGGCCTTCTCGTCCTCAACCAGCCATTCCAGCGACACCAGCGCCAGTTGCGTGTCTTCGAACGGGTTGCTGGCATCGCTTTCGATGAAGCGTTCGGCGTCGAACAGCGCGACCTGCAGGTTGAAGCGACGGCGCATTTCCACCAGCCACTGGTGCTGCAGGTTTTCCGGTACCAGGATCAGCACCCGGTTAGCGCGGCCCGAGAGCAACTGGCGGTGGATGACCAGACCGGCTTCGATGGTTTTACCCAGCCCCACTTCGTCCGCCAGCAAAACCCGCGGCGCGATACGGTCGGCGACTTCACGGGCGATGTGCAACTGGTGAGCGATCGGTTGTGCGCGCACGCCGCCCAGGCCCCACAGCGAGGATTGCAGCTGGCGGCTGGTGTGTTCGAGGGTGTGATAACGCAGGGAGAACCACGGGAGTGGGTCGATCTGCCCGGCAAACAGGCGGTCAGTGGCCAGACGGAACTGGATGAAGTTCGACAGCTGGGTTTCCGGCAGGGTCACGGGCTGGTTCTGCGCGTTGAGGCCGTGGTAGACCAGCAGGCCGTCGACGTCGTCGACTTCGCGGACGGTCATCTTCCAGTTTTCGAAGTGGGTGATGGTGTCACCCGGCGAGAAGCGCACCCGCGTCAGCGGCGCATTGCGCAAAGCATACTGGCGCGTGTCGCCAGTGGCCGGATAGAGCACGGTCAGCAAGCGGCCGTCCTGAGCCAGAACGGTGCCCAAACCCAGCTCGGCTTCGCTGTCGCTAATCCAGCGTTGCCCCGGTTGATACTGCTGCGACATGCTGCCTGACTCCCGCCTTGAAAAAGCCGACTATGTTAACGGAACAAGGCGCCCAGGCCAAAGCCACATTGTAAAAACGCCCGGATATATTGGGTGGCGCGCCTGAGGCGGGCACTTGCTGCGAAAAACATAGTCGAAACTCGCGCTTGAATCGGCTCAAGTCGACGAAACGGCAGCCGACAGCTTGATAACAGGAGACCATTACCATGCTGCCACCGCTGATCCCACTGAGCGCGGCCCCCGTGACTTCGCAGCTGGACCCGGTCAAACCCACCCCGGACATCCCGCCGGTAACGCCGATTCAAAAGAGTTCGAGCGAAACCAACATCGACCTGGGCGAACGTGACCGCGAGCAGGCCGAATTGCTGCTGCGCGAAGAACAACGTCGCCACCAACGCCGCCGCAGCGACCGGCGCGTGGCCGACCGTCACCCTGATCTTCAAGAAGGCCCGGCCATTCCCGGGGATTTCCTCAATGCCGACGACACCGTGCCGGTGGTGCCGATCATTGACGACGAGCCGCGCCAGGGCCTGTGGGTCGACCTGAAGGTCTGAGGCGCTGGTCAGCGCCGCCTCGATTGCGCATTATTGGCGGCAACAGCTATTCACGAGCGATACGCCATGAGCGATGACGGAAAACTGGTAGACCTGAGCGCCGAGCGCGCCAAGCGTGTTCACGACCTCAATGACAAACGCCTGAACGAAGTCCGCAGCGCTTTCGAGCAGGCTATGCCGCTGGGCAAGGGCAAGAAGAAAGCCAAGAGCAAACCAAAAAAACGCTGACCCGCCTTCCGTTCGTCCCCCGTCTGCCGGCTGCTGTTTGTGATTCACGCCGGCATTGACCTGAGTCAATTCCTCTCGTCACCCCACTGATTACTCTGCGCCCATCAAACAGCCTCGGGCAGAAGGAGTGCGCATGTTTCTTGACCACGCAGTGATAGCCGGCGTCATGACGGTGGGGCTGGCGATGGTGATTTATTCAAGCGTCGGACTGTTCATCTGGAAAGACTCACCCCGGCGCGGAAGACGCTGAGTCTTCTACACAAAGAGCACGCAAGGCATTTTGGGCAACTTCGGTTGCCCATTTTTTTTGCGTTATGGCTGTGCGTGCTGATTGCTATGCCGGGAGGATGCTGGCGTCGGCTCAGCCCACGGTGATAGGCGGCAGGTCAGCCAGGGTCACGGTCTGCAGCTTGCGTGGCGCGAGGATTTCGGCCTCGCCATCCACCACCAGTTCATCGTTCTGGTTGAACACGCGAGTGGCGATGCGCACGCGGAATTTCGGCAGTTTCTCGAGGATTTCCAGGCGCACGGTCAGGGTGTCGCCGATCTTCACCGGCTTCTGGAAGGTCATCTGCTGACCCAGGTAAATCGTGCCCGGGCCAGGCAGTTCGCAAGCCACCGCCGCGCTGATCAATGCGCCGCTGAACATGCCGTGGGCGATGCGATCCTTGAACATGCTTTTGGCCGCAAATTCAGCGTCCAGGTGCACCGGGTTGCGGTCGCCGGACATCTCGGCAAACAGCTGGATATGACGCTCTTCAACGGTTTTGCTGTAGCTGGCAGTCTGACCGACTTCAAGGGCTTCGTACGGCGTGTTGGTGACTTGGGTCATGGGGTGTCCTGTGACAAATAAGAAAGATGAACCACTGACGTCATTCGCTGCGGCGCGGCCTTGGCTGCTGCAGCGCCTGTTCAAGCCAGGCGAGCAGATCCCGGGTGACTTCTTCGCGATTGGTCTCGATGAGGATCTCGTGACGCGCCTGCGGATAGACCTTCAGCGTAACAAACGGGTGGTCGGTGCCGCTCAGAGCGTCGGCCAGATGCGTGAGACGCTTGCCATCGCTCACCGGATCACATTCGCCACCGATAATCAGGATCGGCAGTCCGGGATCGATCTGCGCCAGGTTCGAACGCTTGCTGATCTGCTGCAGGCCCCCGAGCAGGTCCATCCACAGTTGATTGGTGCAGCGGAAGCCGCACAGCGGGTCGTTGCTGTAGGCGTCAACCTCGGCCGGGTCGCGATTGAGCCAGTCATAGCAGGTGCGCGCAGGCTTGAAGCGTTTGTTGAAGGAGCCGAACGACAAGTGTTCGATCAGCGCACTGCGCCCGGTCGGGCCTTTCCGCCAGCGTTCAACACGGGCTACCAGCGCCGCCGAGCGATAGAAGGTGACGGGATGGTAATTCGAACCGCTGAGAATCACGCCCTGCAAACTGGCGCTGTGGTGCAGCAAATAACCTTGGGCGATGTAACTGCCCATGCTGTGACCCAGCAGGAACACCGGCACCCCCGGATGACGCACCGCAATCGACGCTTTCAGCGTGGCGAGGTCGCCGACCACTTTGTTCCAGCCGTCCTGATCGGCGTAATGGCCCAGGGTGCCATAGGTGGCCGAATGGCCGTGGCCACGCTGATCGGCGCCATACAGGGCGAAACCTGCCCGCATCAATGCCTTGCCCAATCTGTCATAGCGCCCGGCGTGCTCAGCCATGCCGTGGGAAAAAAGGACCACCGCCCGGGCATTGCCCATCGGTCTCCAGGCATGCACATAGAGGCGACTGTGATCTTGAGCGTCCAGCCAAAAAGCTTCGTGTTCCATCGCGGTTCCCTGGCCCCTGTAAAAAGTTGTCTCAAAAAACGCAGTGGCGAGCGCTTCGCTTGAGTGTATAGCGGTAGCCGGATGGCAGGCTGGTTACCCGCAAGATTCACACCGGTGATGACGCGGCGACGACTATTTGCCTTCTATGCCATAGCTGCTAACGTCCGGCAAACGCCCGTTTAAATTCCACGGGGCCAGCACACTCAGGTAAGAGGATAAAAACAACATGCAACCTGACTTCTGGAACGACAAGCGCCCCGCTGGCGTTCTTTCTGAGGTGGACCTTCAGGCGTATAACTCGGTGGTCGAGGTCTTCGAGCGCAGTTGCCGCAAATACGCCGATCGCCCAGCCTACAGCAACATGGGTGTCACCCTGAGCTACGCAGAGCTTGAACGCCAATCGGCGGCGTTCGCCGGTTACCTGCAACAGCAGACCGACCTCAAACCCGGCGACCGCATCGCCGTGCAGATGCCCAACCTGATCCAGTACCCCATCGCCGTGTTCGGTGCCATGCGCGCCGGCCTGATCGTCGTCAACACCAACCCGCTGTACACCGCCCGGGAGATGCGCCACCAGTTCAAGGATTCCGGCGCGCGCGCACTGGTCTACCTCAACGTCTTCGGCAAGAACGTGCAGGAAGTGCTGCCGGACACCGATATTCAGTACCTCATCGAAGTGAAAATGGGCGACATGCAGTCGGCGGCCAAAGGCTGGCTGATCAACACGGTGGTCGAGAAGGTCAAGAAGCTGGTGCCGGCGTATCATTTGCCCCAGGCGATCCCGTTCAAACGTGTGCTCAAGCTCGGCAAGGGCGATCGTCTGCAGCAAGTGCCGCTGGCGCTGAAAGACGTTGCTGTATTGCAGTACACCGGCGGCACCACCGGTTCGCCGAAAGGCGCGATGCTGACCCACGGCAATCTGGTCGCCAACATGCAGCAGGTCTATGCCTGCATGCAGCAGCATGGGCCGGACGGGCAGCCGATCTTCAAGCAGGGCAGCGAGATCATGGTGGCGCCGCTGCCGCTTTATCACATCTATGCATTCACCTGTAATTGCATGTGCATGATGGTCAGCGGCAATCAAAACCTGCTGATCACCAACCCGCGGGACATCGGCGGCTTCATCAAGGAACTGAAGAAGTCGAAGTTCTCGGCGATGCTCGGCCTGAACACGCTGTTCGTGGCGCTGATGGACCATCCCGAATTCAAGAACCTCGATTTTTCCACCCTGCGCCTGACCAACTCCGGTGGCACCGCGTTGGTTAAAGCCACCGCCGAGCGCTGGCTGCAGCTGACCGGCTGCCCGATCGTCGAAGGCTACGGCCTGACTGAAACCTCTCCCGTCGCCACCGCCAATCCTTATGGCAATCAGTCCAGGCTAGGGACGGTAGGCATGCCGGTGCCGGGCACTACGGCGAAGGTCATCAGCGACGACGGGATCGAAATGCCCGTCGGTGAGCGCGGCGAGCTGTGCCTCAAGGGGCCGCAGATCATGCGCGGTTACTGGAACAAACCGGAGGCGACCGCCGAGGTGCTGGACAGCGAAGGCTGGCTGAAAACCGGCGATGTCGCGGTGATCGACCCGGACGGTTTCATCCGCATCGTCGATCGCAAGAAGGACCTGATCATCGTTTCGGGCTTCAATGTCTACCCGAACGAGATCGAGGACGTGGTTTCGCGGCATCCGAAAGTGGCGAACTGTGCGGTGATCGGCGTTCCCGACGACCGTTCGGGCGAAGCTGTGAAGCTGTTCGTGGTGCCGAGGGATGCAACGCTGACCAGCGAGGAGTTGAAGGCATACTGCAAGGAGAACTTCACCGGCTACAAGATCCCCAAGCAGATCGTGCTGCGTGAGTCGTTGCCGATGACGCCGGTGGGGAAAATTCTGCGGCGGGAGTTGCGGGATATCGCCTGAGGTTGCGGCGATTGCTCATCAGCTTCTAACCCAGGAAAAACGGCGTGTTGATCACGCCGTTTTTTTTGCCTGGTACTTTCCTGCTGAGTTTAATCGGAGTGCGTAAATGAACATCGACGTAGGACATTTCCGACATTTAGGTTCATTGCTCTAAACGTGACCGTCGCATATTCAAGAGTCAGATATGTGACTGGAGAGCCCGCTTTTGGCTCTAGGCGGCCTCTGGCAAAGCTGATACGCTCGCCCCGCTTTTTGTGCCATCGGTCAACAAAAAGCGGTGACTACAAAATTCCAAACACAAGAAATCATCGCATCAAGCGGTGTGTAGAAACGCTGTCGCTGAGGAGTCGGCTTTTATGCTCGAAAACTTCTGGAAGGATAAATATCCGACAGGTATCGCCGCCGATATCGATCCGGATCAGTATCCGAACGTACAGGCCGTATTGAAACAGTCCTGCGAGCGTTTCGCCAACAAACCTGCGTTCAGCAATCTGGGCAAGACCCTCACCTACGGCGAAATGTACACGCTGTCCGGTGCCTTCGCTGCGTATCTGCAACAGCACACCGACCTGCAACCCGGCGACCGCATCGCCGTGCAGTTGCCCAATGTGCTGCAGTACCCGGTCGCGGTGTTCGGCGCTATTCGTGCCGGGCTCATCGTGGTCAACACCAACCCGCTGTACACCGCGCGGGAAATGGAACACCAATTCAACGACTCCGGCGCCAAGGCGCTGATCTGCCTGGCGAACATGGCGCACTTGGCCGAGAAGGTCGTGCCCAAGACCGGCGTCAAGCACATCATCGTCACCGAAGTTGCCGACCTGCTGCCGCCGCTCAAGCGCCTGCTGGTGAACAGCGTCATCAAGTACGTGAAGAAGATGGTCCCGCCGTTCCACTTGCCCAAGGCGGTCAAGTTCAACGACGTGCTGGCCAAGGGTCACGGCCAGCCGGTGCAGGATGTTTCGCCGAACGGTAACGACGTCGCGGTGCTGCAATACACAGGCGGCACCACCGGCGTGGCCAAGGGCGCGATGCTCACCCACCGCAACCTGATCGCCAACATGCTGCAATGCCGGGCGCTGATGGCGGCCAATCTCAACGAAGGCACGGAGATTCTGATCACGCCGTTGCCGCTGTACCACATCTATGCGTTCACCTTTCACTGCATGGCCATGATGCTGAGCGGCAACCACAACGTGCTGATCAGCAATCCGCGTGATCTGTCGGCGATGGTGAAAGAGCTGTCGAAGTGGAAGTTTTCCGGCTTCGTCGGGCTCAACACGCTGTTCGTTGCGCTGTGCAACAACGCCGACTTCCGCCACCTGGATTTCTCCTCTCTGAAGCTCACCCTTTCGGGCGGCATGGCCCTGCAAACCGCTGCGGCCGAGCGCTGGAAAGAAGTGACCGGTTGCTCGATCTGCGAAGGTTACGGCATGACCGAAACCAGCCCGGTGGCGTCGGTCAACCCGTTCCAGAAAATCCAGATGGGCACCATCGGCATCCCCGTGCCCTCGACCCTGTGCAAGACCATCAATGACGCTGGCGAAGAGCTGCCGTTGGGCGAAGTGGGCGAGTTGTGCATCAAGGGCCCGCAGGTCATGAAAGGCTACTGGCAGCGTCAGGACGCCACCGACGAGATGCTGGATGCCGACGGTTGGTTGAAGACCGGCGACATCGCGATCATTCAGCCGGACGGCTACATGCGCATCGTTGATCGCAAGAAAGACATGATTCTGGTCTCCGGCTTCAACGTGTACCCGAATGAACTGGAAGACGTGCTGGCGACCCTGCCGGGTGTTCTGCAGTGCGCGGCCATCGGTATTCCGGACGAGAAATCCGGCGAGGCGATCAAGCTGTTCGTGGTGTGCAAACCGGGCACGACCCTGAGCAAGGATCAGGTCATGGAGCACATGCGCGCCAACGTCACCGCTTATAAAGTGCCGCGCAGCGTGGAATTCCGCGACGCCCTGCCGACCACCAACGTCGGCAAGATCCTGCGCCGCGAACTGCGTGACGAAGAGCTGAAAAAGCTGGCGCTGAAGAAGCCGGCGTAAGTCAGCCGTTACACCCACAGACCCCGCCAGCGTGCGGGGTTTGTTGTTTAAGGCGGGCATGGATTGTCACGGCGGTATCGCTGAATGCCCTGGCCCCTTCGTGAGCAAGCTCACTCCCACAGGTCCAGCGGCCTTCCCGAGGCTGAGTCCATCCCCATCCTGTGGGTTGGTAAAAGACCTCGAATTGGCTGCGATCCTGTGGGAGCGGGCTTGCTCGCGAAGGCTTAGTTTCATTCACTAGAGAAAGTGGCTGAACGCCCCCGGCCCCTTCGTGAGCTCACTCCCACAAGGTTCGCGTTGTCCCACATTGGGTGGCCTGCCACATGATCTATGAGGGCGTAGATATGCAGACCTGCCTCCACCCCACCAAATCTGCGACAATCCGCGCCCTGCATTCAGATAGAAAGATTCCGCGCCCTGATGACCGACGATTCGACTTCCATCGACCAACTCTTCAAAAACCTCGACCACGCGATGATCAGCGATCGTCATCGCTTGCGCCGGCAATTGCATGAGCTGCGCAAGAAACCGGACGAGACGAAGCGGGCGCAATGGGTCGAGCGCGTGCAGGCATCGTGCGCCCGTGTGCTGAGTCGCGCCCAAAGCGTGCCGACGATGCGCTACGACGAAAACCTGCCCATCGCCGCCAAGCGCGACGAGATCAAGAAAGCGATTCTTGAACATCAGGTGTTGATCATCGCAGGCGAAACCGGCTCGGGCAAAACCACTCAGTTGCCGAAAATCTGCCTGGAAATCGGTCGCGGTCAGCACGGCCTTATCGGCCATACCCAGCCGCGTCGAATCGCAGCCCGCAGCGTTGGCAGCCGGGTCGCCGAAGAAATCGGCACGCCGCTGGGCGGTCTGGTGGGTTATCAGGTGCGCTTCGAAGATCAGAGCGATGAAAACACCCTGATCAAGCTGATGACCGACGGCATCCTGCTCGCCGAAACCCAGCACGACCGCTATCTTGAGCGCTACGACACGATCATCGTCGACGAAGCCCACGAACGCAGTCTGAACATCGACTTCCTCCTCGGTTACCTGAAAACCCTGCTGCCCCGTCGCCCGGACCTGAAAGTCATCATCACCTCGGCGACCATCGACCTCGAACGCTTCTCCGAGCATTTCGACAAGGCGCCGGTCATCGAAGTCTCGGGTCGGACCTTTCCGGTGGAGACCTGGTACCGGCCGATGACCGCCCAGCAGGATGAAGAGGGCAACAGCATCGAGGAGGACCTGACCGTCGATCAGGCGATTCTCGCCGCGCTGGACGAGCTGGCCGCCTTCGAACGCAGCGAGCGCAAGTCCCCTGGCGATGTGCTGGTGTTTCTGCCCGGCGAGCGGGAAATCCGTGACGCCGCCGAGATGCTGCGCAAGGCGCAACTCAAGCACACCGAAATCCTGCCGCTGTACGCGCGCCTGTCGCCGGCCGAACAGCAGCGTATTTTCCAGTCTCACCCGGGCCGTCGCGTGGTCCTGGCTACAAACGTTGCCGAAACCTCGCTGACCGTACCGGGTATTCGCTACGTCATCGACACCGGCACCGCGCGCATCAGCCGCTACAGCTACCGCGCCAAAGTGCAGCGCCTGCCCATCGAAGCGATTTCCCAGGCCAGCGCCAACCAGCGCAAGGGCCGTTGCGGTCGGGTCGAGCCGGGCCTGTGCGTGCGCCTGTACAGCGAAGAAGATTTCCTCTCGCGGCCTGAATTCACCGATCCGGAAATCCTGCGCACCAACCTCGCGGCGGTCATCCTGCAGATGCTGCATCTGCGACTGGGCCAGATCACCGATTTCCCCTTCATCGAGCCACCGGACGGCAAGGCAATCAGCGACGGTTTCAACCTGTTGCAGGAGCTGTCGGCGGTCGACCGCGAGAACAACCTGACGCCGATGGGCCGACAACTGGCGCGCCTGCCGGTGGACCCACGCATGGGCCGCATGTTGCTGGAAGCGGCGAAGCAAGGCAGCTTGCAGGAAGTGTTGATTGTCGCCAGCGCGATGTCGATTCAGGACCCGCGCGAGCGTCCGCCGGAGCGTCAGCAGGCCGCCGATCAAGCCCACGCGCAATGGAAAGATCAAGACTCCGACTTTGCCGGGCTGGTCAATCTGTGGCGTGGCTTCGAAGAACAGCGCCAGGCCCTGACCGCCAGTCCGCTGCGTAACTGGTGTCGCCGCAACTTCCTCAACTACCTGCGTCTGCGGGAATGGCGTGACTCCCATCGTCAATTGAGCCTGATCTGTCGCGACCTGCAGCTGACCGTCAACAAAGAGCCCGCCGATTTTCCGAAATTCCACAAGGCGGTGCTGTCGGGCCTGCTCAGCCAGATCGGTCAGAAGACCGAAGACGGCGATTACATGGGCGCCCGCCAGCGGCGGTTCTGGGTGCATCCGTCGTCGGGGCTGGGCCGCAAGCGCCCGCAATGGATCATGGCTGCCGAGCTGGTGGAAACCACCAAGCTGTATGCGCGCATGGTGGCGAAGATCGAGCCTGACTGGATCGAACCCCTCGCCGGGCACCTGATCAAGAAAAACCACTTCGAACCCCATTGGGAAAAGAAGCGCGGCCAGGTCGTCGCCTTCGAGCAGATCACGCTGTTCGGCCTCATCGTCGTGGGGCGTCGGCCGGTGCATTTCGGGCCGATCGACCCGGTGGTGTCCCGCGAGTTCTTCATTCGCGAAGGGCTGGTGCGCGGCGAGATCCAGTCCCGGGCCAAATGCCTCACGGCCAACACCAAGCTGCTGGAGCAGCTCGACGAACTGGAAGCCAAGGCGCGGCGCCGCGACATCCTGGCTGACGAAGAAACCCTGTATCGGTATTACGACGAACGCCTGCCGGCGGAGATTCACCAGACCGCGACGTTCGACGCCTGGTACCGGATGGAAAGCCAGAAGAACCCGCAGCTGCTGATCATGCGCGAGGAAGATGTGCTCGCCCGTGAAGCCAGCGAGGTCACGGCCAATCAGTACCCGGACACCTTGCGTCTCGGCGAACTGACCTTGCCGCTGACTTACCATTTCGAGCCGAACCATCCGCGCGACGGCGTGACCCTGCGCGTGCCGGCGCCGCTGTTGCTGTCGTTGCCGGCCGAGCGCCTGGAATGGCTGGTGCCGGGGCTGCTGGAAACCAAATGCGTGGCGCTGGTGCGCAATCTGCCCAAGGCGCTGCGCAAGAATTTCGTGCCGGTGCCTGACTTCGTCAAAGCCGCGTTGCAACGGATGGTCTTCGCCGAAGGCTCGTTGCCCCAGGCGTTGGGCCGTGAGCTGTTGCGCATGACCGGCGTGCGAGTGACCGACGAAGCCTGGGCCGAAGCGGCACAACAGGTGGAAAGCCACCTGAAAATGAACCTTGAAGTGGTCGACGCCAACGGCAAGTTCCTCGGTGAAGGCCGTGAGCTGGATGAGCTGACCGCCCGTTTCGCCGAGGCCGGACAAGCCGCGTTGGCGGTGCCTCAATCGGCGAAAGGTCAGCAGCCGGTCGAGGCCAAGGGCTTTGCGGCAGTGGCCGAGAAGACGCAACAGCAGATTGCCGGGCTGTCGATGACGGTGTATCCGGCGCTGGTGGAAGAGGGCGGCACGGTCAAGGAAGGGCGTTTCTCGACTCAGGCCGAAGCCGAATATCAACACCGTCGAGCCCTGCAGCGGCTGTTGTTGCAGCAACTGGCTGAGCCGACCAAGTTCCTGCGCAGCAAGTTGCCGGGACAGACCGAGCTGGCCTTGCTGTACCGCGACCTGGGTCGGGTCGATGCATTGATCGAAGACATCCTGCTGGCGAGCCTCGACAGCTGCATTCTTGAAGGCGAAACGACGTTGCCCCGAGACGGCGCCGGCCTGCTGTCCCTGGCCGAGCGCAAGCGTGGCGGTCTGACCGAGCATGCCGAGCGGCTGGCGAGGCTGACGCTGGAAATCCTCAAGCTCTGGCACGGCCTGCAAAAGCGCTTCAAGGGCAAGATCGATCTGGCCCAGGCCGTGGCGCTGAATGACATCAAAGGTCAGCTGAGCAAGCTGGTCTACCCCAGTTTCGTCCGCGAGACGCCGGCGGTGTGGCTCAAGGAACTGCCGCGTTACCTCAAGGCCATAGAAATCCGTCTTGAGAAGCTCGGCAGCCAGGCGCAGAAGGACCGGGTATGGAGCATCGAACTGGGCAATCTCTGGGCGCAGTACCAGACCCGCGCCGACAAACACGCTCAGGAAGGCAAGCGCGACCCGGAACTGGTGGTGTATCGCTGGTGGCTGGAGGAATACCGCGTGTCGCTGTTTGCCCAGCAACTGGGGACCAAAGTACCGATCTCGGACAAGCGCCTGAACAAGCAATGGACCCAGGTCGAGGGTTGATCCCCTCGGCCCGCAGTCCCGATTACATTACCCGATAGCGCGAAATGGCAGCCGTTATGGCAAACTTCGCGGCTAAACTTCATAGCGTCACAAACATCCGTCGTCCGCCAAGCGGGTTGCTGCCTCGTTGCATTGGGACTTTCGTCCCAGAACCACCGACGCCCCGCTTGTGCTGGCTGTTCAGCTGCTGCCGTCAATGAGCTGCTTTTATCTCGAGAGGAACGACCGTGTACGAAGTCGTGATCAGTGGCACCGGGCTTTTCACCCCCGCCAACAGTATTTCCAACGATGAGCTGGTGCAGTCTTTCAACACCTACGTTGCCCAGTTCAACGCCGAAAATGCCGCCGCGATCGAAGCGGGAGAGGTTCAGGCACTGACGGAATCCAACGCGGCGTTCATCGAAAAAGCCAGCGGCATCAAAAGCCGTTACGTGATGGACAAGGACGGCATTCTCGACCCCCTGCGCATGAAGCCGCGTCTGCCCGAGCGCTCCAATGACGAATGGTCGATTCTCTGCGAGATGGGCGTTGCCGCGGCCAGGCAGGCCCTGCAGCGTGCCGGCAAGACCGCCGCTGACATCGACGGCGTGATCGTCGCCTGTTCCAACCTGCAACGCGCGTACCCGGCGATCTCCATCGAAATCCAGGCGGCGCTGGGCATTCAGGGCTTCGGCTTTGACATGAACGTGGCGTGCTCATCGGCCACCTTCGGCATTCAGACCGCCTGCAACAGCGTCAAGCTGGGCCAGGCCCGGGCGCTGTTGGTCATCAGCCCGGAAATCTGCACCGCGCACCTCAACTTCCGCGACCGCGACAGCCACTTCATCTTTGGCGATGCGGCCACGGCGGTGGTGGTCGAGTGCGCTGACCTGGCGACCTCCGAGCACCAGTTCGACATCGTCGGCACCAAGCTGCTGACCACGTTCTCCAATAACATCCGCAACAATTTTGGTTTCCTCAACCGCACGGCGGAAGAGGGCGAGGGCAAGGCGGACAAACTGTTCGTGCAGGAAGGCCGCAAGGTGTTCCGCGACGTCTGCCCGATGGTCGCCGAACTGGTGGCTGCGCACCTGGACGAGAACCAGCTGAACGTCGGCGACGTGCAGCGTTTCTGGCTGCATCAGGCCAACCTGAGCATGAACCACCTGATCGTGAAGAAACTGCTCGGCCGCGACGCCACGGTCGAGGAAGCCCCGGTGATCCTCGACCGCTACGCCAACACCAGCTCCGCCGGTTCGGTCATCGCATTTCACGAACACCAGGACGACCTGCCAAGCGGCGCGCTGGGCGTGCTCAGTTCGTTCGGCGCGGGGTATTCGATTGGTAGCGTGATTCTGCGCAAGAAGTGATGCGTGCGGGATGACTGCCGGCTAAACATGTGGGAGTGAGCTTGCTCACGAAGAGGCCATGACATCCGCTAAATCTTCAGCGGCTGAAATGCCGCTCTCGTGAGCAAGCTCACTCCCACAAGGACTGTGCCAGCTGCGCGAGAGGGAATCTCTCGTAAAGTTGTAGGATCCGCAGAAGATCCTAGAGTCCACAAAAAAAGCCCGGCGCTGCTCTGTCGGAACGGATGATGGGGATCCGACAGAGCAACGGCGGGCTTGAGGTCTGTAGCGGCTTCAAACGGCAAGAAAACGCCGCTTGAAGCTTTCAGCTTGTCACTTGCAGCTTATAGCTCGTAGCTGCCTTTCTTAGAACTTCGCCAGCACGTCCAGTTGCAGCGTGTTCGCATCCTGATCACGCGGCAGCGCAGAAGTCGCGAAGTCCGCTTTGGTCAGGAAGTACGTCGCGCCGACCGCGAAGTTCTTGTCGATGTCGTAGGAAATGGCCAGCTTGTGACCGCGCGAACCGGTAGTGCCGTTGGCGAAATCGGAATCGGTGAAAGCACCCACTACAGCGTTACGCTGTGTATCGCGGTAGTTGTAGTCCAGACCGAAACCGAACACCTTGGTTTTCACGCCGGCCAGCCAGGCGGTGTCTTCGTCGCTGTTGGTGGCGCTGTTGACCACGTACTGACCGTAAAGGCCGACCGGCACGACAAAGCCGGTCAGGTCCAGTTGACCGAAGCCTTCATACAGACGGAAGTCAGTGGTGTTGTTGCCGTTGATGCTCAAGCCACAGAACGTCGTGCTGGTGCTGGCAGCGGCCGGATTACAGTCGTTGGAGTTCTCGTAGTTGTAGACCGAACCGCCGACCGTCATCTTCACGTTGTCGGTGATGGCGATCCGCGTACCCAACTGAGCGGCGTTCAGGCGCAGGTCGTTCTTGAACTGCGTCCCTTCGCCGCTGATGTTGTCTTTGAGGGTGTAGGTACCGGCGCTGCCGAACAGCTCGAAGCTCTTGTTGATCGGCAGGCTGTAAGTCGCGGCCAGACCTTCAGGGTTGATGTCGTTGTCCCAGATCACGTCGCCTTCGCTGACCCATGGCTGAGCCATCTTGCCGCCGATGACGTGCAGGTTCTGGATCGCGGTTGGGTGGTAGTCGATGAAGCCTTGATCCAGCCACAGGTCTTTCTTGGTGAAGTAGTCGTTCTGGTCAACGTTGGTGGAGTTGGCCTTGTTGTCGCCACCGGTGGCGATACGGATACCGGTGCTGACTTGCGGGTTGATCTCGCTGTAGGCGCCGAGACGCACACGGATGCGCTGACGGTTTTTGTCCTGGCTGTTGTTCTGGTCGTCGATCTTGACCGTCTCTTGCCGAACGCGAACGTCGCCCTTGAATTGAGTCTTCGCTGCCCATGCCACTTTCTGCTCGAAGGCAGACAGTTCGGAGGACTTGGCAGCGGTGGCAGCGGCGATCTGGTCGGAGGTCGCTTTCTGGGCCTGTTGCTGGGCCAGTTGGTCTTTGGTCAGCTCGGTTTGCAGTTCGGCGTACTGGGCAGGTGAGATCGAGCCGTTGGCCTTGAGCATGTCGAGCAGTTTCGCGTCGACTGCGGCGCTGGCCGGAACGCTCATGGCCAGCAGCACACCACCACACAGGGCTGCCGCAGTTTTCGTGGAAGCAAGACGCATATCAATCTCCGTAACTGAGAAGGGATGACCGAATCATCCAGGGATCAACCGACCATTGGCGGGCGGGGAAAGGTCAGAGCGCTTAGAACCTGATGCTCTAAAAACAGGCGCCAGTATTGCGGCCGTTTATGACGAAAGAGTGGCAAGGTGATGGCATGTGGATGACATGTGAAAATTTTGTTGAAGCCGCAGGCTAGAGCGTTCTGTCGACTAAATTCACGTGCAGGCCCTGTGAATAAGTGATACTGCGCAGACGTTAGCGCGACCACACGACTGCACCAGGAGTGGCGAAATGTCGTTACACCGTTTGGATAAATTGTCGGACCTTGCCCCTGAACAGTGGGACGCCCTGATACCTGGCGACTCACCCTTTCTGCGCCATGCCTTTCTCAGTTCGCTGGAAGACAGCGGCAGCCTCGGGCCGCGTTCCGGCTGGCGCGCCGAGCACTTGCTGCACTACGAGGGCGAGCAACTTATTGCTGCGCTGCCGGCCTACCGCAAGTGGCACTCTTACGGCGAGTACGTCTTCGATCACGCCTGGGCGGACGCTTGCCGGCGCGCCGGTCTGGCCTATTACCCCAAGCTGCTGGTGGCTGTGCCGTTCAGTCCGGTCAGCGGGCCGCGCCTATTGGCAAAGACCCCCGAAGATGGCCGCGAACTGCTCGCCTGCCTGCCGGGCTATGCCCAGGGCGAGGAGCTGTCCAGCGTTCACGTCAACTTCACCGACCCGGTCGCCGACGCATTGCTTGCCGAACAGCCCGGCTGGCTGCAACGCATCGGCTGCCAGTACCACTGGCAGAACCGCGGCTATCGGGATTTTCAGGATTTCCTCGATGTCTTGAGCTCACGCAAGCGCAAGCAGATGCGCAAAGAGCGCGAGCAAGTGGCGGGGCAGGGCTTTGATTTCGACTGGCTGGAAGGGCACGAGCTGAGCGAGGCGCACTGGGATTTTGTCTACGCCTGCTATTCCAATACCTACGAAGTGCGTGGGCAAACGCCGTACCTCACGCGGGAATTCTTCAGCCTGGTGGCCGAGCGCATGCCCGACGCGATTCGTGTGGTGCTGGCGCGACAGGGTTCGCGGCCGGTGGCGATGGCGTTCAGCCTGATCGGCGGCGACAGCTTTTACGGCCGCTACTGGGGCTGCCTGGCCGAGTTCGACCGGCTGCACTTCGAGACGTGTTTCTATCAGGGCATGGATTACGCGATCGCTAATGGCTTCAAGCGCTTCGACGCTGGCGCCCAAGGGGAGCACAAGTTGATTCGCGGTTTCGAGCCGGTCATCACCCACTCATGGCACTACCTGGCGCACCCGGGACTGCGAGAAGCGGTGGCGGATTTTCTGACCCAGGAGCGGGCAGGGATTCTGGCGTACGCCGAAGAAGCGCGCGGGGCCTTGCCGTATCGGCAGGTGTAGCTCGATCTGTCTGGGTCCGATCAAGCGTGAACAGCTTTGTTGGCTTCGCCCTGACACCGCTGTCTCGTGGCAAGCTCAACCCTTGTGGGAGTGAGCGTGCTCACGAAGACGGCATCGGAACCTCCCAGGACATCCGCCCCGGGCCTATTTCTTCAAGGGTCAATCCACCCCGACAAACCCACCGGTCTGATGCGCCCACAGCCGGGCATACAACCCTTTGTGCGCCAGCAGCTCGCCATGGGTCCCGCTCTCAGCGATCACGCCGTTTTCCAGCACGATCAGGCGGTCCATCCGTGCGATGGTCGACAGCCGGTGAGCAATCGCAATCACCGTCTTGCCCTGCATCAGCGTTTCCAGACTTTCCTGAATCGCCGCTTCCACTTCCGAATCCAGTGCGGACGTCGCTTCGTCCATGATCAGGATCGGCGCATCCTTGAGCAGCACGCGGGTGATGGCGATGCGCTGACGCTGACCACCGGACAGCTTGACGCCGCGCTCGCCCACATGGGCATCCAGCCCGGTACGACCTTCGGAATCGGTCAGCAGCGGGATAAACTCGTCGGCGCGGGCCTTGCGCATGGCTTCCCACAATTCAGCGTCGGTCGCGTCCGGTTTGCCGTAAAGCAGGTTGTCGCGGATCGAGCGGTGTAACAGCGACGTGTCCTGCGTAATCATGCCGATGTGTGAGCGCAGGCTTTCCTGGGCGACGTGGGAGATGTCCTGATCATCGATCAGGATCCGCCCGCCCTGGACGTCATACAAACGCAGCAGCAGGTTCACCAGCGTGGATTTACCGGCGCCCGACGGCCCGATCAATCCGATCTTCTCGCCCGGCTTGATGTCCAGGTTCAGGCCGTGAATCACGCCCTTGCCCTTGCCGTACTGGAAGTTGAGGTCTTCGAATTTCACTTCGCCACGGCTGACGGTCAGCTTCGGCGCCGCGTCCCGATCGGTGATGCCCACTGGCTGCGCGATGCTCTGCAGCCCGTCCTGGACCATGCCGATGTTTTCGAAAATGCCGTTGACCACCCACATGATCCAGCCAGACATGTTGACGATGCGAATCGCCAGACCGGTCGCCAGCGCAATCGCGCCCACCGAAATCAGCGACTGGGTCCACAGCCACAACGCCAGGCCCGTGGTGGTGACAATCAGAATGCCGTTGAGCGTGGTGATCACGGAGTCCATTTCAGTGATCACGCGGCCGGCCAGCTGGGTCTTCTCGGTTTGTTCGCTGATGGCCTCGCGGGCGTACTGCTGCTCGGAATTGGTGTGGGCAAACAGCTTGAGCGTGGCGATGTTGGTGTAGCCATCGACGATGCGGCCCATCAGTTTGGAGCGCGCATCGGAAGAGATAACGGAGCGCGCTTTCACCCGCGGCACGAAGTACCGGAGGGCGAGGATGAACGCGATGATCCAGCTCAGCAGTGGGATCATCAGGCGCCAGTCGGCTTCGGCGAACAGCACCAGCGCGCTGATCGAATAGATCAGCACGTGCCACAACGCGTCCACCGACTGCACCGCGGAATCACGCAGCGCATTGCCGGTCTGGACGATACGTTGGGCGATGCGCCCGGCGAAGTCGTTCTGGAAGAAATTCAGGCTCTGCTTGAGCACGTAACTGTGGTTCTGCCAGTTGATCATGCTGGTCATGCCCGGGCTGATGGTCTGATGCACCAGCAGGTCGTGCAGCGCAACGAAGATCGGCCGCAGCACCAGCGCGACGACGACCATCCACGTCAGCTCGAACGCATGTTCGCGGAAGAAATTCGGGTTTGGCGTGCCCTGGGCCAGATCGATGATGCGGCTCAGGTAGCTGAACAGCGACACCTCGATCAGCGCGCCGATCAGTCCCACTACCAGCAATGCGGCAAAGCTGGGCCAGACCTGACGCAGGTAATACGCGTAGAACGACGTGACAGTGTTGGGCGGGGCGGCGGTGGGGGCTTCGCGGAAGATATCGATCAGCTGTTCAAAACGGCGATAGAGCATTGGCAATGACGCCCACGCTTGAGCGGGCTCTCCTTTTGGTGGGGATTGAACACAGCGGCTTGAGAGCAGCTCAATGACAGTCTTCGGTTCAGACCGCATGAAAACGCGATTGCTCACGCTGATTCAAGGGCCGGGGCCTGAAAATGCAAAAGCCGGGCAGACGCCCGGCTTTTGCGCTTGCGGCAGGCTTAGTTCACGCGCTTGGCCGTCTTGATCAGGATCGGGTCAACCGGCACGTTCTGCATCCCGCCTTTGTTGCCGGTCTGCACGTTGACGATCTGGTCAACGACGTCCATGCCTTTCACGACCTTGCCGAACACGGCGTAACCGTAGTCACGGGCGCCGTGGTCGAGCATTGCGTTGTCAACGACGTTGATGAAGAACTGGCTGGTGGCCGAATTCACATCCGACGTCCGCGCCATGGCGACGGTGCCGCGCACGTTGTGCAGGCCGTTATCGGCTTCGTTCTTGATCGGGTCGTTGGTGGATTTCTGTTGCATCTGCGCCGTGAAGCCGCCGCCCTGCACCATGAAGCCCGGGATGACGCGGTGGAAAATGGTGTTGTTGTAGAAGCTGCTGTCGACGTACTTGAGGAAGTTCTGGGTGCTGACGGGTGCCTTGTCCTGGTTCAGCTCAATTTCCACATCGCCGAAGCTGGTGGTCAGCACAACGTGAGGCGCCGGAGCGGCCATCAGATTGCCGGCGAACAACACGGCAGCGGCGGAGAGGGCGATTTTCTTCAGCATGGGCAGAGTCCTGAAATTAATGTCGACTGCGAAAAAACTGGACGTAAGGGAAGCACGTTTGCGCGGATTTGGACAGTGGGGGGTGGCGCGCGCTGATTTCAGTGGGACCGGCTTCAGCCGGGAAGGGGCATGCTTTATCACCCTCACTCCTGCGGTGTGACACCCGACGCCTTCCCGGCTAAAGCCAGTCCTACAGGTGCACGCGCTGTTCTTGTGGGACCGGCTTCAGCCGGGAAGAGGCCGGATGGAGCACCCTCATATTTGCGGTGTGACACCCGACGCTTTCCCGGCTAAAGCCGGTCCCACTTACAGCGCGCTTTGTTCAAAGCATCTGCTGCGGCGCCGGGAAGGGCGCGTCCAGCGGCGCGGTGTCGAAGCTCTGGATCAGCTCAATCAGGATCTGCGTCGCTGGCCCGAGCGGTTTGTCCTTGCTGGAATACAGATAGAACGTGGGATGCCGACTGCCGCCTTTATCAAGAGGCAGAATTTTCAGCACGCCCTCCTGGATCTCCCGCTCGATGACGTGGCGCGGCAACCAGGCAAAGCCCAACCCGCTGCTCACAAACGCAGCGGCCGTCGCAAGGCTGCCCACCGTCCAGCGCTGTTCGGCGCCGAGCCAGCCGACGTCGCGCGGTTGATTGCGCCCGGAGTCACGAATCACCACCTGCAACTGGCTTTCCAGATCCTGGAAATTCAACTCACGTTGCAGTTGATGCAAGGCATGGCCGGGATGGGCCACGGCGACGAACTCCACCTTGCTCATCTCATTACCCAGAAAACCGGGGATGCTGAAGCCGCTGATGGCGAGATCGGCTACACCTTCCAGCAACACTTCCTCCACGCCCGACAGCACTTCCTCACGCAGTCGCACCCGACATCCGCGGCTTTGCGGCATAAAAGCTGTCAGCGCTCGCACCAGCCGGGCGTTCGGGTAAGCGGCGTCGACCACCAGACGCACCTCGGCCTCCCAACCCTGTTCCATATGATGGGCAAGGTCTTCCAACTGACTGGCGTTCTTCACCAGCTGCCGCGAGCGTCTCAACAAGACTTCGCCGGCCTCGGTCAGCACGGCTTTGCGTCCGTCAATGCGCAGCAGCGGAACGCCGAGCTGGTCCTGCATCCTGGCGACGGTGTAGCTGACCGAGGACTGCGAACGGTGCAGCGCTTCGGCGGCCTGAGCAAAGCCGCCATGGTCGACAACGGCTTGCAGCGTGCGCCATTGATCAAGGGTCACGCGGGGCGCTTTCATCTCTCGCTCCTGTTGTCCTAAGCTGGCGGTCCCTGAATGGAGACTGCCCCATGAAAAGAATCTGTTGTGTGCTGCTGGCGATGCTGCCGCTGAGCGCGTTTGCCTACCCGATTGACGTCGAGAAAGACATCAAGGGCGTGCAGGTGGACTACAACAGTCATGACGTCGCCTACGACATCGGCAACATCACCCTGAACAACTTCGGCGATGTCCCTGCCAAGTGCAGCGTGGTCTTTCGCAACGGGCCGGAAGCCCCGCGCACGCGCCGGGTTCAGGTCGCGCCGAAAAGCAGCACCGAAGTCACCGCGAAATTCACTCGCGACATCGTCAAACTGCGCATCTCCCTGAGCTGCGAGCCTCTGTAACCCACGCATCAGCGTCGACGGAGCGTACGTCGGCTTCGTCGATAAAACAAATTCTTGGATGGGTTCGGGTCGAAAGCTGGCTTCTTTGATCGATATGCCTGCCGTCGTTACGGCGAGGGGATTGACCTCCGAACGCTGGCGCGGCATCCGCCTGGACGCCTTAATCGCCCGTTAATCCCGCCCCTTGAAGATGCTCGCGTTCATCGACACTCCATTGGCACTCGTTCGCTCCTGAGTGCATTGCCCGATCGACCCGCAGGATTGCGCCGGGTCTATCGGGTTTTTTCTTTCCGGGTCCCGAGTCGCCGCCAACGGTGGCGAGCCGACTGCTTAATAGACAGGGCATGGCCAACCGGCTAAGGTCGCCGCCTTCAAAAAAGGGGCAACCATGGGCTATCTACTTTTTGTGACGCTGATTCAGGCGTTTTCCTTCAGCCTGATCGGCGTCTATCTGGCCGGGCACGTCGACAGCTACTTTGCCGTGCTGCTTCGCGTCGTGCTGGCTGGATTGGTGTTCATCCCGCTGACGCGCTGGCGTCGCGTCGAGCCTCAATTCATGCGTGGCATGCTGTTGATTGGCGCGCTTCAGTTCGGCGTCACCTACGTCTGCCTGTACCTGAGCTTTCGCGTGCTGACGGTCCCCGAAGTGCTGCTGTTTACCATCCTCACGCCGCTCCACGTCACGCTGATCGAAGACGCTCTCAACCGGCGCTTCAATCCGTGGGGCCTATTGGCGGCCATGGTCGCGGTGCTCGGCGCCGTGATCATTCGTTACGATCGGGTTGATCCGGATTTCCTCGGCGGCTTCCTGCTGCTGCAGGTGGCGAATTTCACCTACGCCGCAGGGCAGGTGCTCTACAAGCACCTGGTGGCCCGTCACCCCAGCGATCTGCCCCACTACCGACGCTTCGGCTATTTCTACCTCGGTGCTCTCGCCGTGGCGTTGCCAGCGTTTCTGCTGTTCGGCAATCCGCAGCATCTGCCGGACGCGCCTCAACAGTGGGTGGTGCTGCTGTTCCTCGGCCTGTGTTCAACCGCGCTCGGCATGTATTGGTGGAACAAGGGCGCGTGCCTGGTCAATGGCGCCACACTCGCGGTGATGAATAACCTGCACGTGCCGGTGGGGCTGCTGATCAATCTGTTGATCTGGGGGCAGAACGAGGACCTGGGCAAGCTGTTTTTAGGCGGGCTGGTGATTGTTTCTTCGGTGTGGATCAGTCGGCGCGGTCTTGTTCAACGCCGGGCCATTCTCTGAAACAGCCGGGTTAGACGCCCGCGTCACCGACATCAGCGAGGGTGATGTTAGATATCTTCATGCGTGGTTTTTGATGTTGGGATCAAGCGAATAGATTGGCCCCAACGAAACGACTTAACCCACTTACCAGCAACTACGCGGAGATCTACATCATGAAAAAGTCCATTGCATTCGGTTTCGCATTGTCCATCCTGGCTGCCGGTTCTGCCTTCGCCAGCCCTGAGCACATCCACCAACGCGCCATCGTCGACGCTTCCAGCGCTACCGTTCTGGACAGCAAAGTCGCCAGCAAAGAGGCGGTCAAGCCTTTCGCTACTCAGACTTCCGGCACCGTGACCGTTGCTGAAAACCGCAAAGAGTTCGGTTCGAGCTATCAGCGTTATCAGTAAGTCCCTGGGTGTAACAAGACCCACAATAAAAGCCCGGCAGATGCCGGGCTTTTTGTTGTTTGAATTAAGAGTGTGCTGAATAACCAGATGGGCATGCCAAATCAATTACAACGTTTCTAATTAGAATGGACGTCCAACGGCTGATCTTCCCGTTGTTTTTGAGCAGTCGACAATTCTGCCAACCCCATCCGTAAATCAGCCCCACTCGGCTGTTGATAAACCCCCAGCCCGAACTCCGGCAGCACCGCCAGCAGATAATCGAAGATATCCCCCTGAATCCGCTCGTAGTCACCCCAACTGGTGGTCCGGGTAAAACAGTAGATTTCCAGCGGAACACCCTGAGCTGTGGTCTCCATCTGGCGGACCATGCAGGTCATGTCCGGGTGAATGTCGGCGTGGCTCTTCAGGTACGCCAGGGCGTAGGCCCGGAACGTGCCGATGTTGGTGATGCGGCGGCGGTTGGCCGACATCTCGGCGACGTTGCCCTGGGCTTGATTCCATGCCTTGAGCTCGGCTTTCTTGCGGCCCATGTAGTCGGTCAGCAGGCGGACCTGGGTCAGCTTCTGTTCTTCTTCATCGGAGACGAACCGCACGCCGCTGGCATCGATGAACAGGCTGCGCTTGATCCTGCGCCCGCCGGACTGCTGCATTCCGCGCCAGTTCTTGAACGACTCGGACATCAGGCGCCAGGTCGGGATCGACACGATGGTCTTGTCGAAATTCTGCACCTTGACGGTGTGCAGGGTGATGTCCACCACGTCGCCGTCGGCGCCGACTTGTGGCATTTCGATCCAGTCGCCGACGCGCAGCATGTCGTTGCTGGTCAGTTGCACGCTGGCGACAAAGGACAGCAGGGTGTCTTTGTAGACGAGCAGAATCACCGCTGACATCGCGCCCAGTCCGGAGAGCAGCAGCAACGGCGATCGATCAATCAACGTGGCGACGATGATGATCCCGGAGAACACGTACAGGATCATTTTCGTCAGCTGCACGTAGCCTTTGATCGAGCGGGTGCGGGCGTGTTCGGTGCGCGCGTAGATGTCCAGCAACGCGTTGAGCAGCGCGCCGACGGTGAGCATGAGAAAGAGGATGGTGAACGCCAGCGCGATGTTGCCGAGTACGTGGTTGGCAGCGTTGCTGAGGTTCGGGACCAGATTGAGACCGAACTGGATCACTACCGAGGGCGTGACCTGGGCCAGTCGGTGAAAGACTTTGTTGTGCAGAAAGTCATTGAGCCAGAACAGCGACGGCTGGCGGCTCAGGGCTTTCATGGCGTAGAGGATCATCCATCGCGCCAGCCGCCCGAGCACGAAGGCGGCGATGAGCAGTAACAGCAAGCCGGTGATCGTGCGCAGCATTGGCTGGTTTTCCAGCAGCGTCCAGATTTCCTGGGCGCGTAGCCAAAGCGAATGGGTGTCCATGGGCGCTGGATCTCCTGATCAAAAATGGGGGGCGCGATTAGAGCATTGATAGGGAAGCGAGGGCAGGGTAGGCCAAATCCGGTAACAAAATAGGCCCTTTGAGCTAAAGAGGCTCGGCGAATCCGGCTTAAACCGGTACCCTATGCGACTGTTTTTTTGTATTACGCCGAGGTAACACCCGTGTTCTCCCAATTCGCCCTGCACGAACGCCTGCTAAAAGCCGTGGCCGAACTCAATTTCGTCGAGCCTACGCCTGTGCAAACAGCGGCCATTCCGCTGGCGCTGGAAGGACACGATCTACGGGTGACGGCGCAGACCGGCAGCGGCAAGACTGCCGCGTTCGTGTTACCGATGCTCAATCGCCTGATGGGCCCGGCCAAGGTTCGCGTCGACATCCGCGCGGTGATCCTGCTGCCGACCCGCGAGCTGGCCCAGCAGACGCTCAAGGAAGTGGAGCGTTTCTCCCAGTTCACGTTCATCAAGGCCGGGCTGATCACCGGCGGCGAAGACTTCAAGGTCCAGGCCGCGATGCTGCGCAAGGTCCCGGACATCCTGATCGGTACGCCGGGCCGTCTGTTGGAGCAACTCAACGCGGGCAACCTCGACCTCAAGCAGGTTGAACTGCTGGTCCTCGACGAAGCCGACCGCATGCTCGACATGGGCTTTGCCGAAGATGTCGAGCGTCTGGCCGGCGAATGCGCCAACCGTCAGCAGACCATGCTGTTCTCGGCCACCACCGGTGGTTCGGGCCTGCGCGAAATGATCGGCAAAGTCCTGAAAGACCCGCAGCACCTGCAGGTCAACAGTGTCAGCGAACTGGCTCCGGGCACCCGTCAGCAGATCATCACTGCCGACCACAACGTGCACAAAGAGCAGGTCCTGAACTGGCTGCTGGCCAACGAGACCTACCAGAAAGCAATCATCTTCACCAACACCCGCGCCATGGCCGACCGCATTTACGGTCGTCTCGTGGCGCTCGAGTACAAGGCGTTCGTCCTGCACGGCGATAAAGACCAGAAGGATCGCAAGCTGGCGATCGACCGTCTGAAGCAGGGCGGCGTGAAGATCCTGGTGGCGACCGATGTCGCGGCCCGTGGTCTGGACGTCGACGGCCTGGACATGGTCATCAACTTCGACATGCCGCGCACGGGCGACGACTACGTTCACCGCATTGGCCGCACCGGCCGTGCGGGCGGCGAAGGTTTGGCGATCTCGCTGATCACCCACGGTGACTGGAACCTGATGTCCAGCATCGAGCGCTACCTGAAGCAGAAGTTCGAGCGCCGCACGATCAAGGAAGTCAAAGGCACCTACACCGGGCCGAAGAAGGTCAAGGCGTCGGGCAAGGCGGTCGGCGTGAAGAAGAAAAAAACCGATGGCAAAGGTGACAAGAAGGGCGACAAAAAGAAAGCCGTTGCCAAGGGCCCGACCAAACGCAAATCGGTAAATCGTCCGAAGGCTGAGCCTTTGGTCAGCCAGGACGGGATGGCGCCGCTGAAAAAGCGCGTCACGCGTCCGCCAGTCGCTGAATAACCCCATTCTGCCTCCCGGCCAGCCCGCTGAACGGCTGGCCCTCCACTGGGTCACAACACCTGAGCATCAAGCCCGATGACCGGACGTCACGGGTATTGCCCTGTTGGCCCACTGGAGGATGAAACATGTCTAAACGATACGACTGGGACCTGATCGAGCGTCTGTTGCACCACGTACAAAACAGCGTCGCAATCGCCGATGCATCAGAGGCGTCTGCCGCAGAATTGAGAGCGTTGTTGCTCGAACGTGGGTTCATTGCCGCCCACACGAGTGGTGATGGCGGGAATAGCGAAGGCGCGACCCTTACGCCTCGAGGCGCGAGCTTGCTGGCGATGATCGACAGCAGCATTCCAGGCAACGACCATCCGCGTCAGGTGCTGGATGAACAGGCCGATGCGCTGGATAAGGCGACCTTTGATGAGGTGGCCTCAAAGGCGCAAATCGCCTGATGCTGAAAGCGTCCTGATCAGGACGCTTTTTTTATGCTCTTGTAGCAACTCAAGTCTGTGAAGTCCTTGCGCACATCGGCGATTTTCGCCAGCAACTTCTGCCGTTGATCAGCCGTGCTTTGCGCCATCAGGTCCGCAATCAGAGAAATCGCTGCCTGCTCGGTATGGTCGTAGGTGGCGCGATATTCGGGCGTCCAGAAGGTCTGGCGATCCTGCAACAGACTGGCAATCTTCTGATCAAAATCACCGGCATTGCGCTGTTTCACCGCCGCCAGCAACAGCGACTGCCAGTGCGCGCGGTTGTCGATCCACAGCCGGTTCTGCTCGCCCAGCGAGGTCGACCACTGCATCACGCGAGCCTGTTGGGCTGCATTCAATTTGCCCATCCAGGGCGTCAGACGCTTCTCCATCCGTTGAGCGCGTTCACTGATCTGCTTGTCCAGCGGCTGGTCGACGTACTCGTCCTCATGCTTGCGCAGGTCCTTGGCGAATGCGGCTTCCATCTCGGCCACCTGCTGATCGTCCAGCTGACGCAACAGCTCGACCGCGGAGGGCGTGATTTCTTTGGAGAGGGTGGCGATGGCTTGCCGCGCTTTGGCGGTGCGTGCCTTGAGTTGCTCCTGATTGACCTGGTTGTTTTCGACCATCCCTTGCAGACGGTCCAGCCAGTCGAGGTAACCGGGAATCTGAGTGGTGCAGTGCCAGCTCAAGTGCTCTTTCAAGCGCTCATCGAGCCAGTCTTTCTGCGAAGCGTTCATGTCCAGGTAGTCGTTGAGCGACCAGGGAATGATGAAGTCCAGATGCCGATACGTCAGACCAATCTGACTGCACCCCGCCAACAGCGTCAGGCTCAGCCACAGCGAAATAAAGGTCTTCAACACAATGCCCATGACAGCTCCTTGCCGGTTCGTCTCACCGTTATAGAGCAAGTCAGGTCATGGCGGTTCAACCCATCAGAAAAACGAGCGCACGACCTTAAGGGTAACGGTGCTTTCGCACTGGGTGTTGTGGCCGCTGTAGGCGCTGCAATCGGCGCCGGTCAGGCTCGAGCCGCTGTACATCAGGTTCATGTCCATGCCCAGAACAGGGCGCGACACGTTGAACGACCAGTCGCTGTAGGCGTTGACCACGCCGCCGCCGTCGATGATCGTGGGCGAATCGAGCTGGTGGTTGCCGTACTGCATGCGCAGGTCCAGGCCCAAGGGAATCATGCTGCCCAGGTCGAGAAACACGGTGCTGTCCTGGCGACCGGCGTCGGTGCTGAAGGCAGTGCCGATGCGGCTGTCGAAAATACGGAAACCGGCGTAAAGCTCGTGGCTGTCGAGCTGGTCAGTGTTCGGGTAGCTGTAGCGAATGACGCCAAGCTCGTAACCGAGGGTTTTGTCGAAGGGCTTCTTGAACCCCATGTAGGAGTCGACTTCCAGCGCGGTGTCGGGGGTCAGCCCTGCGCTGGGGGACCATTGCCCGAAGTAGAAACCGCTGTCGTGGGTCAGGTCGAGCCCGCCATGGAACTTCGTATCGGCACCGCTCGGCGTCACCAGGCCCTGAGCCATGGTGCGGCTGGGCGTCGTGCCGAGCTTCAGGCTGAAGTCGCCCAGTTCCCGCTCGATGACCTGAGCGCTGGCGGCGTGATGCATGAGGGCGGCGCAGGTAAACACCGCACCGGTCCAACGGTTGAAACAGCGAGCATAAGGCATGCTTCACTCCTTTCAGGTTTCAGAGGAGTGGGTCGAAGGTTTCTATCCGAAAGCCGAATGGCCTGGCAAGAACCGCGAGCTAGAGCGGTGCAAGGATACCGCCGATTGGCGCCATCTCATGACCATTGGTCGATTCGAGGCAGATGCGCAGCGCTTTCAGATCAGTTCGCGGGGGAAATCAGCTGATTGACGACGATCAAGGCTTGAGGAAAAGACGGATAACCGCTGGTGGCTACGTCCAGTTTTTCGTACTGGGTGCGGTACTTCTGTGCCTTTTCCTGATCGTCCATTCCGGCCCTTTGCGCAAGCAGGGCGATGGCCAGCGGGTAGTTGCGATCTGCAGAATCATTGAGCCTGGCATCGATCAGCTTCGGCTCGGCGTTCTGGCGCAGAAGCAGTATGGCTTGGTAAAACTCGGCTTCGCCGGTTGTGTCTTCGCGTGCTGCCCGTTCAAGAAGCGCGCTGGCGAGTTCGTCGTTTTCGGCGCGGCGTTCGTTGATCAGCAGCTTGGCCTGGAGCATGTCGTTCTGATACAGCAGATAGTCGGCACGGCAGGCGCTGCCTGGCATCGAGGTGTCACATCCGTGGGTCGCACAGCCGGTGAGCCCGAGGCTGAGCAGGGCGCCAATGATCATCCTTTTGTTCATATCGGTTTCCGCAGAGACGTCAGCAGATCAGGGCATCGTCCGCTCTTTTCCATGACCCATGGGTAACAGCATCGAGGAGCAGTCATGTGACGAGAGTAAAGCAGAGCTTTGTACAGCGAGGGAGCGATAGACCTGGCGCTTTGTGATCAAAGCGCCTGGATGTCGACCGCGGAGGCGGGAGAAAATTTACTTTTTGCCGAGGGAGATCTGTTTGGATGGGCCGAAGGTCTGGCCGCTGACACCTTTGGCGATCTGTTGGATCTCGCCACCGGATTTCAGGAAAGCTGCAATTTGTGCGTTGATCGAATCGCTGGTCTCAACGGCAGGAGCTGGCTTGGCTTTCGAATTGGATGCTTTTACACGCATGGCTGCTATTGACCTATATAAATTTAATACGGCCGGCCATCCTATCGGAATTGACCGGAAATTGCTTGGGTATTATCGGACGGGGGGAGGGCTGGCGGTCGTAAGCCACAGCGGAAACATTTCCCGGAAATATCGGCTAAATGACTGTTTTAATTGCGATGTTCAATCTGGGGTTCTGTCGAATCCGGTCAGCATTCAAGGCTGCGGTCAGGCTCGACGACCTGACGAATGGCTTTAGCTCTGCACCGCCTGCGGTGCATGGTTCATCAAGGCGTTGATTTCCAGGGCGGCGATGCCGACGGCAGACGTCGATCCGAAATGCTCACCGGAATGCCCGCCCGAATTCGGGTAGAATGCCGCCCACGTAACGAGGGTATCTGGACATGGCTTTAGTCGGGCGCTACAACAGTTTGCAAGTGGTTAAACACACTAACTTCGGTTTATATCTGGACGGGGCACAAGACGGCGAAATTTTGCTGCCCAACCGATATATTCCCAAAGATATTCCCAGCGAAGATGAAGACTGGCTCAACGTCTTTATTTATCTGGACAGCGATGACAAGTTAATCGCCACCACCGAGAAACCCAAGGTTCAAGTGGGTGAATTTGCCAGCCTCAAAGTGGTTGAAGTCAACAGCATTGGCATCTTTCTGGATTGGGGTCTGCCCAAGGATTTGCTGCTGCCGTACTCGGAAGAGAAGCAGCCGCTAAAGGCCGGTGATTACTGCGTTGTGCATGTCTACCTCGACAAACACACGCGCCGCATCACTGCGACCACGCGTCTGGATCGTTATCTGGACAAGGTGCCGGCCAACTACACCGTGGGGCAGGAAGTGGACTTGCTGGTGGCGGAAGAAACCGCGATGGGTTTCAAGGCGATCATCAACAACAAGCACTGGGGCCTGATTCACAAGAACGAGGTGTTCAAGTTCCTGCGTTCGGGCAAACAGGAAAAAGGCTTCATCAAGGAAGTGCGCAGCGACGGCAACATCAGCCTGAGCCTGCAACCGGTGGGCGAGCAGCTTGCCAGCAGCCTCAACGCGCAGATCCTCGGCAAGTTGCGTGACAACAACGGCGTATTGCCCGTCAGCGACAAGAGCGATCCGCAGGTCATCAGCAACCTGTTTGGCGTCAGCAAAGGCAACTTCAAGAAAGCGATCGGCGCACTGTACAAACAGGGCCAGATCGTCATTCACGCCGACCGTATCGAACTGGTCTGACGTGACACTCGGCTGCAGCGCGGGATGGCCTGCGCTGCGGTCGTCTGATTAGTCTTGCCAGATCACTTCTGTACGAAACTGGCGAAGCTCAGGTTCGCGCCGTTCGGGCGCATGTCCTTCAAGTACGAATCCTTGTCAGCCGAGAGCTCCAGGCTCACGGTGGACTTGCGCTTGCCTTCGTTGCGAACCACCACCGCGTCTTTCTGATCGCGCAGGAACTTGGTGGTCACCTTCAGGTGAATCAACTCATCCGTGCTCGGCGTGTGCAACAGCAGATGCAGCCACTCGTACTGACCCACCGCCAGACGGCTCATGGGCAAATCAAACCACCAGATATTGCGCTTGGGGTCGAGCACGGCGAAGTGCGTGTTATTGGTGCCGAGCACGGCGCCGCCGAGCTGTTCATTACGGCGCGCAATGGCCTGCTGCTTATCGAGTTTCATAACATTCCTGGATCACGGTCTCGTCAACCTGGCCCGACGCCCTGAGCGCCGCCGGTTCGGTCGCGCATTCTCCGGGGTTCTCGGGGAAACATAAAGGCAAAATTGGCCGGCGCGATTCGCGGGCTTTCATGGGGACGCGGAGCGTCCCGAAATGCATTCCCACGCAGAGCGTGGGAACGATCGAACATCAGCGCCTGGACTGGCTTCTTCCCGGCTAAAGCCGGTCCCACTAAAAGCAGCGCGTGCCGTCAGTGCAACCGGAGGCGCCTCGCGTAGGACCGGCTTCAGCCGGGAAGCTTTTGATGTGCCTGCCGCTGGTTATTAGGATGGATTCCGATCCCTCCAGGCGCATGGAAAACCCAGGCTCAAGGCGCCATTTCAATCCATTCGCGAAATAATTGAACCTCTGATTCACCGCTCCTGTCAGTTCTAGTGTCGAGGTAATGACAACCTATTCTCACCCTGGAGTTAACCCTATGAGCAGCACCGGCGATAAAGTCAAAGGCTTGGCCAACGAAGCGGTAGGCAACGTCAAGCAGGGCGTCGGCAAAGTGACCGACAACGACAAACTGCGTGCCGAAGGCAAAGCGCAGGAAATCAAAGGCGAAGCGCAACAAACCGTTGGCGACGCAAAAGATGCTGTGAAAAAAGGCGTCGACAAGGTCTAAATCCCTTGCGGCCGGGGCTGTCATGCTCCCGGCGAGCTGATTTGCATCACCGTAACGGCCATCCTTCGATGGCCGTTATCGTTTGCGCCCTCGACCGCCTGAAACACATCAAATGTAGCCAATACCCCGGGCACCCTGTAAAAAGCCAGCCCGTTCGGGCAACTGACGGAATTTCAACGCAATTGCCCGCTCGTATGCATACCGCTTGTAGAAACGCCTGAATCAATAACCGTGCTTCGGCTACATCTGTGTCGCGAAGGAGACGCCATGATATTCCCGGACTTGCGCCAGCTCAGCATCAAGACAGTGTTGGTCAGAACGGTCAAAGAGTTTCTCGATGACGAGATGTCGACCTATGCCTCGGCACTGGCCTACCAGATGCTGTTTTCGCTGTTCCCGTTCCTGCTCTTCCTGATTGCCCTGATCGGCTTCCTGCACCTGCCGGACTTTTTCAGCTGGTTGCGGCTGCAATCCGAACTGGTCCTGCCGCCCCAGGCCCTCGACCAGGTCAATCCGGTCATTGACCAGTTGCAACAATCCAAAGGCGGCTTGCTGTCGATCGGTATCGTCATCGCACTCTGGACCGCCTCGGCTGGCGTGCGCCTGATGATGAGCGCCATGAACGCCGCGTACGACGTAGTCGAAGCGCGCCCGGCCTGGAAACGCATTCCGCTGTCGGTGTTCTACACCATCGGTATCGCCGGCATGCTGTTAACGGTTGCCGCGCTGATGGTCACCGGCCCGGTGGTCATGAACTGGCTCGCCGCGCAGATTGGCATGGAAGATTTCATCGTCACGTTATGGACGGTTCTGCGCTGGCCGCTGATCATCATCCTGCTCATGGTGGCGGTGGCGATCATGTACTACGTCATGCCCGACGTTAAACAGAGCTTCCGCTTCATCACGCCGGGCTCAGTGCTTGCGGTCGTGGTGTGGATTGTCGCTTCACTGGGCTTTGCCTACTACGTGAAAACCTTCGCTGACTACAACGCGATGTACGGCAGCATCGGCGCGATCATCGTGTTGCTGCTGTATTTCTACATCTCGGCAGCGGTGTTGTTGCTGGGCGCCGAGATGAACGCGGTGATCGAGCACATGTCAGCCGAGGGCAAAGAGAAAGGCGAGAAGGAAGAAGGTGAGCGCGATGGCACGGCCGATTTCAATACGGTGCACCTCAAGCAGCACGTCTCGGGTCTCGGCCGCGATCACAGCCATGACCACGATTACACCCCAACGCCGCCGGTGCTGAAGACCGACAAATTCTGATCACGCTCTAGGTAGACGGCGCCAGCTTGTGGCGCCTCTGCCCGTTGCAGAGGGTCCGCAATGATTCGCGAAATTCTGAAAATGGGCGACGAGCGCTTGCTGCGCATCGCGCCACCTGTCCCCGAGTCGATGTTCGGTTCGCAAGAGCTGGAGACTCTCATCCAGGACATGTTCGAGACCATGGAAAGCGTCGGCGGTGTCGGCCTGGCAGCGCCGCAGATTGGCATTGATCTCCAACTGGTGATCTTCGGTTTCGAGAGCAGCGATCGTTATCCGGATGCGGAGGCCGTTCCCCAGACCATCCTGCTCAATCCGTTGATTACGCCGCTTGAGCAAACCCTGGAAGAGGGCTGGGAAGGCTGTCTGTCCGTGCCGGGCCTGCGCGGTGTGGTTGATCGCTACGAGCACATCCGCTACGAGGGTTTCGACCCGGACGGCAAGCTTATTCAGCGTGAAGCCCGCGGTTTTCATGCGCGGGTCGTCCAGCATGAATGCGATCACCTGATCGGCCGTCTGTACCCGTCACGCATTACCGACTTCAGCCGCTTCGGCTTCATCGAAGTGCTCTTCCCGGGGATGGACCCGAACGCGGACGAATAACGGCTAATTCTTCGGCTTGATGAACCGCAGGGTCATGCGGTCGGACTCGCCGATTGCCAGATACTTCGCCTTGTCCTGCTCACCCTTGACCAGCGCCGGCGGCAGTGTCCAGACGCCGTCGGGGTAGTCCTTGGTGTCTTTGGGGTTGGCGTTGATTTCGCTCTCGCCAGCCAGTGTGAAACCCGCCTGCTGCGCCAGTTTCACGACGTAGTCCGTCGGCAGGTAGCCGTTCTTTTCGTTGTCCTTGGCGGTGGTGCCGGGTTTGGCCCGATGGTCGACCACGCCCAGCGTCCCGCCCGGTTTCAACACCTCGTAAAACGCCTTGAACGTCGCCGCTTCGTTGCCGGCGTCGACCCAGTTGTGCACGTTGCGGAAGGTCAGCACGGTATCGGCCGAGCCTGGCGTGCCGAACACCGGCGCCTGAGGCACATAGGCCACGACCTCGACCTTGCCGTAATGGGCAGGGTCAGCGGCGTATTTCTGCTTCAGGCTGTCGGCGGATTTCTTCGCGTAATCGCTGATGGCGGGGTCGACGATGGCGGCAACGTAATGGCCTTTATCTTTGAGCAGCGGCGCCAACAGTTCGCTGTACCAGCCATTGCCCGGCGTGATTTCAATGACCGTCTGATCAGGGCGCAGGCCGAAGAATTTCAGCGTTTGCTCAGGGTGACGGTATTGATCGCGGGTCGCATTTTGCGGCACTCGCCAGTCGCCACCCAGCAGGGTCGCGAACTGCTCATGGCTGACGGTGGATTCCGGCGCAGCGCTCGCCGCCACTGCCAAGCCCGTCGCCGAAAGTGCCGCGAGGGAGAAAATCATAAGCGCCGGCTTCATGTGCGTCCTGCCTGACCAAGAAATGATCGGCGAGGCTAGCACGTGAGGCCGGGCCTCCGATGGCACGTTTGGTTTGGGCCACCGCAAGAAAGGTTCTAAGCCGCTATTGGGTTACTGGCGAGTCAAATGAGCCAGTGACACCAATCGCTTGGTCTGGCGATAACGCTCCAGGCGTGAGGCCAGTTCCTGGGGCAGCTGCAATGTTTCTACGAAACCGAGTCGCTGATAAAACCCGCTCAGCTCAGGTTCACAGAACAACCAGACGTTTCCTTCAACCGACGTCAGCGCTGCGGCGATCAACCCCGCCGCGACACCCCGCCCGCGCTCGGTGGGCGCAACGAACAGCCCGGTCAACCAGTGCCCACCCGCAACAGGGGTCAAGCACATACCGCCAATAACCTCCGACCTGCGCGCCACCCACATCTGCGCCTCGCCCCTGGCGCGCATGGGCGAGCGATGGGCGCGGTAGAACTTCTCCAGCAACGGGCGCTGCACGTCGGGAAGGGGCAAAAACTGGATGTCGGGCATGGGCTGCGGGCGTCGGATAAAGGATCGATTGGGCGCATGGTTCTACCGTCATAACCAATCGATCTACAAGTTTTTCCTGCGTCGTTGCACAACCGGTTATCAGCCCGAATGCAGGAACCGGCAATGCCCCACTACCTGGACGACGCGCAGCGCGAAGAGATCAAGCGTTTGCGCGCAAGCTTTACGGGCCGCACGGAGTGGCCGACCTGGTTGCTGCTGATCGGTCTGTACACAGGCTGGCCGACGTTGTTGCTTGCCAGTCCGCACTTGGGCGTGTGGCCGACGACGCTGTTGATGATCCCGCTGCTGGTGCTGTGGATGTCCGTGCAACACGAGGTGCTCCATGGCCATCCGACCCGTTCGTTGCGATTGAACAAGGTGCTCGGTTACGCGCCATTTGCGGTGTGGTACCCGTACACCCTGTATCGCGACACCCATATGCAGCACCACTGTGACGAAGACCTGACCGTGCCCGGCCGCGACCCGGAGAGCCGCTACCTGAGCCGGTCGCATTGGAAGCAGACTGGCAAAGTGATGCGTTTCTTGCGCTGGCTGGACAAGACCCCGCCGGGGCGTCTGGTGTTTGGCGTGCCGTTGGCGCTGAGCAGTCTGATCGTTGGCGAAACCCGGCGATTGCTGCGTGGCGAGCGTCAGGCCTGGGCGATGTGGTCGACCCATGGTGGATTGTTGGTGCTGATGTTTTGGTTCATCGAGCATTACAGCGCGATCTCGGCCTTGCATTACGTGCTCTTCTGCAGCGTCCCGGCGCTGGCGGTGTCGATGGTTCGCTCATACTACGAGCACCGTCCCGGCGAGCAACCCCAGGAGCGCACCGTGATTAACGAGGCCTCGTGGCCGTGGGCTTGGCTGTTCCTGAATCTGAATCTGCACCTCGTGCACCACGACTTGCCCGGCTTGTCGTGGTATCACATGCCCGTCGTCTATCGGGCGCGGCGTGAGGCGTGGCTGGCACGCAGCGGCGGATTTCTGGTGGCCGGTTACGCGGAACTCTTTCGTCGGCACAGCTTCAATCCTATCGACAGCCCGCAACATCCCTACGTCTGATCAGGAATATCGAACATGCCCCAAGGCTTCGCCGAACTGTTGATGTACGTCGCGCCGCCGCGCGTTCAGCAGGCGCAGGGGCAGTGGCTGAAACGAACAATGGAAATCCTTGGCGTGCAGCGTCTCGATGCTGCGGATCTGGACCTGAAAGCGCTGTGGCTGTCGCCGCACTTGCTGCTGACGCAAACCTGCGGTTATCCGCTGATGACTGAATTGCAGGGCAAGGTTCAGGTGGTCGGCCGTCCTGTGTATCAATTGCCCCACAGCGCCAACGGCAATCACTGCAGCCTGTTGGTCGCCCGTGAGGACGATCCGCGTCAGGCGCTGGTCGAGTTCAGGAGCAGTCATGGCCTGCTGAATTCACGGGATTCCAATTCGGGCATGAACCTGTTCCGCCACGCATTAGCCCCACTTCAACAGGATGGCAGGTTCTTCGCCGACATCACGCTCACCGGCGGTCATCGCGCCAGCCTCGCTGCGATCAAAGCGGGTAATGGTGATCTGGCGGCTATCGACAGCGTGACCTTCGACTACCTGGCCCGCGACGCCAGCGAGGAGGTCGCCGGGGTAAAGGTGATTGCGCGCACGGCGGAGGGGCCGTGCCTGCCCTACATCACCCGCCTCGGCGCTGATGCTGATGCCATCCGCGCGGCCATGAATCAGGCGCTGAACGAACTTCCCGATGTCGCCCACGCGTTGGCGATCAGCGACGTGTTACCGGCGAGCGAGGCGGATTACCAAGTGCTGCTCGACTACCAGCAGCAGGCTGTATCCATAGGGTTTCCGTTACTCTAGTTATTCCGTGATGATCTATAACGGTCGCTTTTAAGTATTTTTACTGCAAAACCGCGCTTGCTAGCATGGCCTCTCGGAAAGTCCCGATGATAAAAATTTCAGGGCAGGGGATGTCTTATGGCTGGCGCCGACGTTATGCATCGCCACTACCTTGGCGAACTCTTTGTGCAGCACCACGCGTGGCTGTGCCTGCGCTTGCGTCGACTGCTCGACTCCGAGCAGAGCGCCGAAGACGTCGCGTCCGAAACCTTCCTGCAATTGCTGGCCTCGCCCAACGTTGTGCCGATTCGCGACCCGCGGGCGTTGCTGACTACCATCGCCCAGCGACTGGTGTATGAGCGCTGGCGGCGGCGCGATCAGGAGCGCGATTATCTGGAGGGATTGGCCCTGGAAGACGCTGTTCCTTTTGCGTCCGCCGAAAGCCACGCCGCTACGCTGCAAATCCTTGACCGTCTGGATCGCCGCCTTGACCGCCTGCCTGCAAAAATCAAATCAACCTTTGTGCTCTCCCGCCGCGGCGGTCTGACCTATCCTGAAATCGCCGCGCGGCTGGGCATTTCGCAGCGTTCGGTGAGCGACTACATGGATAAGGCTGAAACCTGTTGCCGCCGCGCTTGTCTGGAATAAAGCGTGTGCTGTGCCCGGCCAACTGTGCCAAACCGATTGAGCTCCTCCCATCCCCGAGCGACGAGAGACATCCATGACACCAATCAAAAAACTGCTGGGCGGCTCGCTGCTGGCACTGGCTGCCCTGACGGGCTCGGCGTACGGCGCAGAAAAAACCGCGCCGATTCATTTCGGTGACATCACCTGGGAGAGCGGCAGCCTGATCACCGAAATCCTGCGCACCATCGTGGAAAAAGGCTACGGCTATCCCACCGACAAACTGCCCGGCAGCACGGTGAGTCTGGAAGCGGCGCTGGCGAAGAACGACATTCAGGTGATCGGCGAAGAGTGGGCGGGTCGCAGCCCTGCGTGGGTCAAGGCGGAGGCTGAAGGCAAGGTCCACGGCCTGGGCAACATCGTCAAAGGCGCGACCGAAGGTTGGTGGGTGCCGGAATTTGTCATCAAGGGCGACCCGGAACGCGGCATCAAACCGCTGGCGCCGGACCTGAAATCGGTGTCGGACCTGCCCAAATACAAAGACGTCTTCAAGGACCCCGAATCCCCGGACAAGGGCCGTTTCCTCAACAGTCCGACCGGCTGGACCTCGGAAATCGTCAACACCCAAAAGCTCAAGGCCTACAAGCTCAACGACAGCTACGTGAACTTCCGCACCGGTTCGGGCGCGGCGCTGGATGCAGAGGTCGCATCGTCCATCCGCCGTGGCAAGCCGGTGTTGTTCTACTACTGGTCACCGACGCCGCTGCTGGGTCGCTTCAAGCTGATCAAGCTGGAAGAGCCACCGTTCAACGAAGCCGCCTGGAAAACCCTCGCCGACGCCAGCAATCCCAACCCGATCGGCTCCAGCTCCCTCGCTGCGCACCTGGCCATCGGAGTGTCTGAACCGTTCCGTCAGCAGTACCCGGATCTGGTGAGCTTCTTCGAGAAAGTGGACCTGCCCATCGACCAGCTGAACAAAACCCTGGGCGAGATGAGTGAGAAGCGCTTGGAGCCAAGCGTTGTGGCTAAAAGCTTCCTGAAGGATCACCCGGACGTCTGGACCGCCTGGGTGCCGGCTGAGGTTGCCAGCAAGGTGAAGGCGGGCCTGTAAGCGCTTTCTCTTCAAACTGTGGGACAAGCGGGCCGCCGCTTGTCCCACAGGCAATCCCGTCCATGCACGAGTGACACTTCTTGAACCCCTCATTCATTCCTCTGCATACCGAACGCCTGATCCTGCGTGTACTCACCCCTGACGACACCCCGGCGTTGGCGCAAATCCTGGGCGATGCCGAGGTGATGCGGCATTCGGTGGCGGGGGTGTTATCGGAAAAGGCGACGGGCGAGTTCATCGACTGGTGTCAGTTTTCCTACCTTGAACGTGGCTTTGGTCCATGGGCGGTGGTGGAGAAATCCACCTCAACCCTGGCGGGTTTCTGCGGTCTCAACGCCGAGCTGGTGGATGAGCAGCACGAGATCGAGATTGGCTACCGGCTCGCAACCGGGTTTTGGGGGAGGGGTTTGGGCACCGAAGCGGCGCGCGGTGCTCTGGCTTATGGCTTTGAACAGCTGGGCTTGTCATCGCTGATCGCCATCGTCCAGCCGACTAATTTTGCGTCGGTCAATGTGATCAAAAAACTCGGGTTCGGTGGGTTCGTCCACAGCCAGTATCATCGCCAGGGCGTGAGGATTTACCGCATGACCGCACAGCAGTGGGCGCTGGGTGGCTCAGCAGAATTGGCTTGAGCCTTCCCGGCTAAGGCCGGTCCCACAAAGTACGCGATCCCCGTAGGGCCGGCTTTTTCAAGACCCCCCAGGACCGGCTTTAGCCGGGGAGAGGCCAGCGCAGGCACTCTTGATTGTGTAGCGTGACATCCGGCGCCTTCCCGGCTAAAGCCAGTCCTACAAGTTTCCTTGCGCAGCCGGGATGGATATCTCGCCCCTCAACTGTTAGCGTCCAGTTGACAATCAAAGCGTTGATCACCGATAAAAAGTCGCCGGGAGAGGACATGGGATATTGCAGATCGACAGCGTTGACGATGATGAAGGCGTCACTCGGCCTGACGTTGATGGGCCTGATGGCGCTGCAGAACGTGACACTGGCCGGCGAAACCGCACCTGCCCCCGTGGCCGGGGATTCCGCGCTGACCTTCGTGCAGGATAAGCATCTGGGCGAAAGCCTGGGCTGGCTGGGTTACCAAGTCGCTTCCCACACGGTGACCTTCGCCACGATCGTCGAGACCGTCGGCCGCACCAAGGCGCAGGAAATTGTGCAGGACGAACTGCAAAGCCTGCAGCCGCAGTATCAGCAGGAATGGGACCGCAACCTTGCGGCCGCCTACGCCGCATCGTTCAGCCCCGAAGAGCTGCAAGCACTGGACGCCGCAGACCCCGCGCCAGACGTCGCCAACAAATTCCGCAACAAGCAGCGCGACGTTGGCGCTGACATGAAGGATCGCTCCAGCGAGCTGCTCAAGGTTTACGTGTCCACCGCGCTGGACAACGCGCTGAAAAAAGCCAAGCCTTGAGCGCGCGCTTGTTCTAAAGCGTTTTTTCGATCATCCCCCGTCACGAAGGAAAGGAGAGACCATGGACCCGTTCATGCAAGCGGCCATTGATGAAGCGCAGAAGGGCCTGGACGAAGGTGGTATTCCGATCGGCTCGGTCATCGTCCACGACGGCAAGATCATCGGCCGTGGCCACAATCGTCGCGTCCAGGAAGGCAGCGCCATCAAGCACGGCGAAATGGACGCCTTCGAAAACGCCGGCCGCCAACCTGCCCGCGTCTACCGCGAAGCCACGCTCTACACCACCCTGTCGCCCTGCGCGATGTGCAGCGGCGCGATCCTGCTGTACGGCATCCGCAAAATCATCGTCGGCGAACACGAGACGTTCATGGGTGAAGAAGAGCTGCTCAAGTCCCGTGGCGTGGAGGTGAATGTGCTGCACGACGAGACCTGCGTCGGACTGATGAAGCAATTTATCGCGGACAAGCCTGAACTGTGGAATGAGGACATTGGCGAGTAGTCAGCGTCAGGCTTTGACTCGCGCCGTCCCGAACAACTGCACCTGCTGCAACTGCCCGTCGCGCTCGATCAGGCGCAACGGCGCAGTGCCGCCGGGCATCACCACTTCCACCAGGCCTGCTTCAACCCAACCGCAGAACCACGCCGCCGATGCAACCGCGCTGGCGCTGGTGCCGGATGACGCCGTCGGGCCTTCGCCCCGTTCGAACACGCGCGCTGCGACTCGATTCGCTCCCAGGCGCGCGGCCCATTGCAGATTGATCCCGCCAGGGCATGGGTCGCCGCTTCCTGATTCGCCGGCGACAAACGCGATGCGGGTCAGGGCAGCGTTCAACTCGGTTTGGTGAAGGTTTTCGAAGCTGGGCAGATCATCCACATCCGGTACCAGGGTGACGCAATGGGGGTTGCCCACCCTGACGAACACGCTGGTCTGCCATGCCGGGTGCAATTCCGCCACGCGCTCGACCCGGTTGACCTCCCGCTCATTGAGCATCGCTCTGCCGACACCGGTTCCTGTCGCGCCCACTGCCTGCGGGCCGAAACCGGGCGCGCCGATGTCCAGCCAGAAGCCATTCACGCCTTCGACCGTTGCCGGGACAGCCTGGGTTGCAACGGGGCTGGGCGAGTCAGCATTGTCGTGATGAACGCGCAGGGTGAACGGCGCGCTGCCGGTGATAAGGCCTGCGTCGGTCAGTGACTGGGCGAAGATGGTCAGGCCGTTGCCGCTGCGTTCGGCGAGGGTGCCGTCGGTGTTGACGATCAACAGGTCGAACGGCGCCGCGTCCTGAAACGGGCCGATCAGAAGACCGTCCGAGCGATGAGATTTGCTGCCGGGTGGGCGCTGGCCAGCAGGCCAGTCACAGATCACTGCGACGGCTTGAGCCGTCCAGGCGTGGCGGCGAGTGGCGGCTTCCGTCGGTGAGTGAGGAAGGAGAACTCCGAGGGTGCGCAGGGCATCGGGGGTAATCACTGCGTAGATATTGCCGCGAGCGTCGTAGAAACGAGCCATGGTCAGTCCGGATCAGGGAGTCAGCGCGCATTAAATCACGCCGACCCGCGCGTTGCTGCCCGCCCTTCACACCACCAACGTCAACCACGCCGACACCAGCAACAACACCGCCATCACCTGATTGAAGCGCTTCATGCTGTGCGCCGAGCGGCAGAATTTGGCGGCGCTGACGCCCAGGTAGGCCCAGGCGCTCATGCACGGGATCGACACCAGGAAGAACGCCAGCGACAGCCACATCACCCGCAGCATGCGGTCGGCGTCGGTGCCCGCAAAGACGCTGACCACGGCCAGCGCCATCATCCAGGTTTTCGGGTTGACCAGTTGCAGGCTCGCTGCGCCCCACAGGCCCAGGGTCGGACCGCTGCGGGTTTGCGTCGGGTCGACCGCTTCGGCGGGCGCGCGGAAGATCTGCCACGCCAGCCAGGTCAACCAGCCAATGCCGAGCCATGACATCAGCGTTTGCACCTGTCGATGACGGGCCAGCACATCCCCCAGCCCGGTGCCGACCATCAGCACCAGCAATGCCGCGCCGGCGCAGGCCCCGAGGACAATCGGCAACGTGCGGAGCAGGCCGTAGCGCGAGCTGTTGGTCAGCACCAGAATGTTCGTCGGGCCGGGCGTGATGGAAGCGACGAAGGCGAACAGCAGAAAGGGCAGGAGAGTTTGCATGGGATAGCTCGGCGGTCATTGATCGTGGAGCAATGATCGGCGCGCAGTCGGCGGTCAGTCTGGAACAATTGAGCAGCGTCGGCGGTAGTCTGCCGGGGTCATGCGATAGGCGCGCTGGAACCAGCGGCCCAGATGGCTTTGATCCGCGAAACCCAACGCAGCCGCGACGCTGACAGGCGCCTCGCCCCGCGCCAGCAGATGCCGGGCGCGGGTCAGGCGCAGTTGGATCAGGTAGGCATGGGGCGCCAGGCCAAATGCGGCCTTGAACGCGCGGCTCAGGCGGAAGCGGTCAACGCCTGTCACCTGCGCCAGATCGTCCAGGCCGATGTCCTGATGCAAATGGCTGTGCAGATAATCACGGGCTCGCTGGGCCACCAATGGCAGGCGCGGATCGGGGTCGATCAGGGTGCGCCAGCGCAAGTGACTGGTCAGGTTGGCGAGCAGGTGATCCAGCGCGGTCTGGCGAACGATGCGCAGTTCATCATGGTGCATCGCTTCGAAGGCGTCGGCGGTGGCGATGGCGAGGCGCGGGTCTTCTGCCAGCGTCGCTGCGAAGCTCAGTTGGGCGTTGTCCGGCGCTTCTTCAAACTGCGCGCGCAACTCCCGGTCCAGCCAGCGCGGGTCCAGGTACAACGTGCGGTAAGTGAAGCCGCCCGCTTCCGGTGCTGTGCCGTCGTGGATGTCGCCCGGCTCGAGCAGGAACACCTTGCCCGGCGTGCTGTTGTGCTGCTGTCGACGGCAATTGAATTGCTGCAGGCCCTGTTCGGTGATGCCCACCAGATAACTGTCGTGCCAATGCGGATCGTAGGCATGGCCCTCGAAATGCGCGCGCACTGTCTCGATGCCGGACGCGGCGTCCTGCTTGAGCTCGATCCAGTTGCGGTCGGACATTGCGGGGCCTCGGGAGGGGCTGGTTTTGATAGGGGAACAGTCAATCCTGGATACGTTACCGCGCCGCTTGCGGCAGGTCTGGAAGAATCGTGCAGCGGGCGACGAAGTGTCGGCGCGCGTGAAGGTCCGGCGGGTCGCCGACTATTCTTGTTACAAAGCGAATCGTCCTACACGTTGCTCATCCACTGTGACAGCGCGAACCTACGCGCTTGATCGCCATCAAAGACCGGAATCGTTACCCATCCCACAGAAGGTAAATGATGAACCCTTTTCCGCGACGCCTCGCCGTCGTCTTGCTCGGCGGGCTGTTATCCGCTGGCCTGGCGCAGGCTGATGATTACACCGCGCACTTGCCGCCCCTGCTGGCGGCCGCAGGGTATCCGAGCCGCTCGATCAACGTTCCCGACAACGGCGCCGTCCGCCGCGCCAACCCCAACAGCCGTCAGGGCACCGAATCCATCGCACCACGTGTCGGTGGGCCTAATATAGGGCCCACTCAAGCCCGTCCGCCCACCCTTGAAAACGGTGGCGTCGGCAACGGTTATCCGACCCGGCAACAACCTGCTCGACCTTCCAGCGATACCGAACGCCGCAGCAACTGAAACCACCGCCAGCATCTCTTCCATTTCGAAGGAATCGCCTATGTTGCGTACCACAACTCTCCGCAAAACCTTGCTAGCGACCTTATGCGCCTCCGCATTCCTGGGCCTCTCCGTGCAGGCCACTGCCGCGACCTACCAGAGCGAGACCGGCACGCTGACCGTCGATGAGGTCGTCGGCGGGTTGCAGCATCCGTGGGCGGTGGCGTTTTTGCCGAACGCCCAGGGCATGTTGGTCACCGAGCGTACGGGCAACCTGCGTCGGGTGACGCCCGACGGCAAACTGTCGGCGCCGATCTCTGGCGTGCCGAAGGTCTGGGTGCAGGGGCAGGGCGGTCTGCTGGACGTCGAGCTGTCGCCGGATTTCGCCAAGGACCGCATGGTGTACCTGACCTACTCCGAGGCCGCGAGCGATGGTAAAACCGGCGGCACGGCGGCGGGGCGCGCAAGACTCTCGGAAGACATGACCCAACTGGAAGGCTTCACCCGTATCTTCCAGCAACAGCCGAAACTGTCGGTGGGCAACCACTTCGGCTCGCGCATCGTCTTTGATCGCGACGGCTATATGTTCATCGCGCTGGGCGAAAACAACGACAAAGCCACGGCTCAGGACCTCGACAAACTGCAGGGCAAGGTCGTGCGTCTGTACCCCGACGGCACCGTGCCCAAGGACAACCCCTTTGTCGGCCAGAAAAACGTGCGTCCGGAAATCTGGAGCTACGGCCATCGCAACCAGCAGGGGGCCGCGCTCAACCCCTGGACCGGCACGCTGTGGACCAACGAGCACGGCCCCCGTGGCGGCGACGAAATCAACATCATCGAACGCGCCGCCAACTACGGCTGGCCGATCTCGACCTTCGGCATCGACTACAGCGGCCAGCCGATTGCCGAGTCCAAAGGCAAGATCGTCGAGGGCGTGAAAAATCCCTTCCACGTGTGGGAGAAATCCCCGGGCGTCAGCGGCATGGCGTTCTACGACTCAAGCACGTTCAAAGCATGGGACCACAACGTCTTCATTGGCGCGCTGGCGTCCGAGGAGCTGATTCGTCTGGAGCTCAAGGACGACAAGGTGGTGCACGAAGAGCGTTTGCTCGGTGAGCTCAAGTCCCGCATCCGCGACGTGCGGCAAGGGCCGGACGGGTACGTGTATGTGCTGACGGACGAGGATGACGGAAAGTTGCTGAAGGTTGGGTTGAAGGTAGAGCAGTAGGCTTATGTAATCCATGCAGCTCATTTCTATTTTAATGAGCTGAATACGGCTCCTTACCATTGAATGTAATTTATATGGCTCATTCCCCTCACAATGAGCCATATACGACTCTATTGACTTGACCTGAGCCATATACATTACATACTCACTGCTCGACAGTGAGGCCTCATGAAAACCACCCTGCTGGACCAAATCCGAAAAAGACGCCTCGCGCTAGGCCTGCAGATACAGCAGATGCCTCTGCGTGCGGGCCTGACACGTCAGCAGTACGGCAAGATCGAAGCGGGCGGGAATCCGCGTTTGACGACCCTTGACCAGATCGCGGAAGGACTTGATGCCTCGCTGCTTCTCGTCCCCAAGTCAAAGCTTGCGGCGGTGCAGCGAATCCTCGACAGCGAAGCAGCACACGACAGTGATCGCCCGTACGCGGTGCAGGCGAATGAATCTTCAGGTGCAGAGCATTTCATTCATGAGGCCGACGAGAGTCCGTGGGGTGATCTCTGATGGCTGATGAAACGGTTGCGGCTTTGCAGCTGACCCTTCAGGGAGAGCGTGTGGGGTACGTTGCGGGGTACTCCAATGGCAAAAACGTATTCACGCTGGCGCCCGAGTACATCGAGAATCAAGCCAGACTTCCGCTGACGCTGTCGCACACTGACCCTGTGGCGTTTGCACAGCAATTGGCCAAACGGCATCCCTACGTCACTGCCCATAAGCTGCATCCGGTGTTGAGCAACCTCCTGCCGGAAGGAGCGCTGCGCGACTTTCTCTCCCAAGCGATGAAGGTCCACCGCGATAACGAGTTTCCACTGCTCACCTGGCTGGGCCGCGACTTGCCAGGCGCTTTGATGGCAGAGCGAATGGACGCAGCAGCTATTCCCGGGCTTGCGCTGCAGCACCGTGGAAAAATCGACCCGACCGTCATCGACATCCCAGACAGGCAGGCGCATTTCTCACTGGCTGGGGTGCAGATGAAATTTTCGATGCGTGACAGAGACGGGCGGTACATCACCGGTGATCCCGATGCGCCTGGGGACTGGATCATTAAGACGCCCTCGACCATCCACCCGTTTGTGCCGCTCAATGAATACACAGCCATGACGCTGGCAGCGCTCGCTGGTGTCGAAATTCCGGAGATCAGACTGATCCCGATGGCTGACATCGAAGCGCTGCCAAATATAAACCTGCCCAACGAAACGCTCGCTTACGGCATACGTCGTTTCGACCGTCTGCCAGGAAACGTGCGGGTGCATGCCGAAGATTTCGCGCAGATATTCTTCGCCTACGCACATGATAAGTACCGCAAAGCCAGCTCCGATCAGGTCGGGAAACTGGTGTATCGGAGCTCGCTCCATGCGCAGCGTGATGCAATACAAATGGCGAGGCGGCTGCTGGTCAATGTGCTACTTGGCAATGGCGATGCGCACCTGAAGAACTGGAGCATGATTTATCGCGACGGCCGAAACGCCGAGCTTTCACCGGCCTATGACATTGTCACGACCAAGGCCTACATTGCCGACGAAACCAAGCCCGCCTTGAATATGGCCAAGGCCAGAAGCTGGTATGGCATGTCACTCGAGCACTTCAAGAAATGGGCTGAGTATGGCGACATTCCATGGCGACCGGTCCTTTACAACTTGAAAGCGACCATCGACAGCGCGCGCACGCTGTGGCCCGATGCGCTGGAAAATAGTCCCATGCCAGACACGCAGAAAGCCGCATTGCGCGCGCACTGGAAAGATCTGCATCCAGACTTCCGTATCGGATGATCCCTCGCGATCTTCATCACACCTGGCCCACCTCACATCAATCCCGGTTGTAAAAACGCCGCGCAGAACGTAAAAGAGGCGCCGCCGAACTGGCCTGCGTTTCTCCCTGCCCGACTGTCCATCACCAGGAACTCACCCGCCGATGATCACCTCGTCCCGTCCCGCTGCCGGTTTCACCCGTCGGCTGTTGCCGCTGAGTATCGCTTTCGCTTCGCCGTGGCTGGCGGCCCAGGAAGCCGATCCGGTGACGCTGGATGCGCTGCGGGTGACGGGGGAGCAGGAGTCGATCTATCAGGCGAGCAGCGCGTCGGTTGGCGGGTTCAGCGAAGCGCCGCTGCGCGATACGCCGGCCTCGATATCGGTGTTCACCGCCGAGCGGCTGAAGGACCAGCAGGCCAAGCTGCTCAGCGATGTCCTGCGCAACGACGCCTCGGTGGGCGACAGCTATGCGCCGGTGGGTTACTACGAGAATTTCGTCGTGCGCGGTTTCTCGCTCAATGCGGCCAACAGCTACCGCATCAACGGGCGCAGCATCACCGGTGAGCAGAACGTGGCACTGGAAAACAAGGAACAGGTCGAGCTGCTCAAGGGGCTGTCGGGCCTGCAGAGTGGCGTGTCGGAGCCTGCGGGTGTGATCAATTACAAGACCAAACGCCCGGAAGACGTGCGGTCCGTCACGGTCTCGACCAACGAGCACGGCGAGCGCTACATCGCCACGGACGTCGGCGGCTGGTTCGGCAGCGAGAAACAATTCGGCCTGCGCGCCAACGTCGCCCACGAGGACATTCGCTCTTACGTCGAGCACGCCAATGGCCAACGGGATTTCGCCTCGCTGGCCTTCGACTGGAACATCAACGACCAGTCCACCCTGCAGCTCGACGTCGAATACCAGACCAAAGAACAGCGCTCGGTGCCGGGCTATCAATTGCTCGGCGGCACCGAGCTGCCCCACGACGCCTCACCGCGCAAACTGTTGGGCTATCAAAGCGGCTCGAATCCGGTGGGCATCGACTCGCTGAACATGACCGGCCGTTACGAATACCGCCTCAGCGACGACTGGAAAGCCAGCCTCAGCGCATCTCGCAGCCGCGTGGTCATCGACGACTACAGCGCTTTCGCCTACGGCTGCTATTACCAGAGCGACTGCCCTGCCGAGCCGCTGACCGGGCACTTTACGCCGAGCGGCGGCTACGACATCTACGATTTCCGCAGCCCGGACGACACGCGGCGCAACGATGAAGTCGAAGCGTCAATGACCGGCCTGTTCGACACCGGCTGGCTCAAGCATGAGCTGACCTTCGGCAGCAGCGCGTTCCGTCGCACGGTCGACACTCGGCCGTATTTCAGCGAATACGTCGGCTCCGGCAATATCAACGAGACGCCGGACAGCTTCGCGCCGTCGGACCTGTCAGTGGGCCACACCGAACGGCGCCTGGACAGCCGTCAGTACGGGCTTTTCGCCACCGATCGCATCAGCTTCAACGAGCATTGGCAGACTGTCATCGGCGGGCGTGAAGTGAAGCTCGACGAAAAAGCCTACAACGAGGACGGCAGCGAGAACCGTCACACCGAGCGCTCGATCTTCCTGCCCCAGGCTGCGCTGATCTACAAACCGATTGACAACGTTTCGCTGTACACCCGCTACAGCAAAGGGTTGTCCCTGGGCGGCACGGCGTCGGTGTTCGACAGCAATGTCGGGGAAATCCTCGCGCCGACGATCTCTCGCCAACTGGAAGCCGGGGTCAAATACGACTGGCGCCGCATGAGCTTCACCGCAGCGGTGTTTCAAACCCGTCAGGCCTATCAGTATTCGAAACCCCAGGACGACGGCAGCCTGACTTTCGTCCAGCAGGGCCAGCAGAAGAACACCGGCGTCGAGCTGAGCGCCAACGGCTACGTGACCTCCCAGCTGCAGATGTCGGCCAGCGTCGCGGCCATTCGCGCGCGGGTTGAAGACAGCGGCACGGCGGCTTACGAAGATCATCAGGCGATCAACGTGCCCAAATTCCGCGGCAGTTTGTCAGCGGATTACGCACTGCCGATTCAAGGCTTGGCGCTGCTGGGCGGCGTGCAATACAGCTCCAGCAAGTTCGCCAACCGCGAAGGCTCGGTAAAAGTGGATGACTACGCGGTGTTCAACGCGGGCAGCCGCTACAGCACAAAAATCGAGGGCTACGACACGGTCTTGCGCCTGACCGTCGACAACCTGTTCGACAAGCGCTACTGGCGCGACGCGGGCGAATACCTGGGGGACGATTACCTGTTCCTCGGCGCACCGCGTACGGCGCGGGTTTCGGCGACGGTGAATTTTTAAATCAGCCGCTGAAACGCGTCAGCCGTCAGCGATCCGCCCGCAAGCCGTCAGCTTTGTTATCCTGCGCGCCTTTGTCGCACCCAAGTGCGTTTCAACCTGTGATTTGGGGTCTTTCATGACAGCCATTCTTCGACCACGCCCACAACCCATCAGCCGGGGAGACTACAAAACCCTTGGCCTGGCGGCACTGGGCGGGGCGCTGGAAATCTACGATTTCATCATCTTCGTGTTTTTTGCCCTGACGCTCAGTCAGCTGTTCTTCCCGCCGGAAATGCCCGAGTGGCTGCGCCTGCTGCAAAGCTTTGGCATCTTCGTCACCGGCTACCTGGCGCGCCCGCTGGGCGGCATTCTGATGGCGCACTTCGCCGACAAACTGGGTCGCAAGCGCGTGTTCAGCCTCAGCATTCTGATGATGGCGCTGCCCTGTCTGCTGATCGGCGTGATGCCGACCTACGCTGAAATCGGCTACTGGGCACCGTTGATTCTGTTGGCGCTGCGCATCCTTCAGGGTGCGGCCGTCGGCGGCGAAGTGCCAAGTGCCTGGGTGTTCGTCGCCGAGCACGCACCGAAGGGCCATCGCGGTTATGCGCTGGGTGTTCTGCAAGCTGGTCTGACTTTCGGTTACCTGATCGGGGCGCTGACGGCGACCTGGCTGGCGAAAGTGTTCAGCCACGCGGAAATCCTCGATTACGCCTGGCGCATTCCGTTTCTGCTGGGCGGCGTCTTCGGCGTGATCGGCGTGTGGCTGCGACGCTGGCTCAGCGAAACGCCGGTGTTCATGGCGATGCACGCTCAGCGTGAAGGCATGACTGAATTGCCGCTGCGCGCCGTCCTACGCCAGCACCGGCAATCTCTGCTGCCGGCAGCGTTGCTGACCTGCGTGCTGACGTCCGCTGTTGTCACCCTGGTGGTCATCACGCCTACGGTGATGCAGCAGCGCTTCGGCATGAGCCCTAGCGATACCTTCGCCCTGAGCAGCGTCGGCATCGTGTTCCTCAACATCGGCTGCGTGTTGGCCGGCATGCTGGTCGATCGCATTGGCGCCTGGCGCGGCGTGGTGCTGTACAGCCTGTTGCTGCCCATCGGTGTTGGCGTGCTCTACGCCAGTCTGGTCAGTCACTGGTTGCCGTTGAGCCTTGCTTACGCGGTGGCGGGCCTTGCCAGCGGCATTGTCGGCGTCGTCCCTTCGGTCATGGTCGGACTGTTCCCTGCGAATATTCGCGTCTCCGGCATCTCGCTGACCTACAACATCAGCTACGCGCTGTGGGCAAGCACCACGCCGCTGGCGCTGATCGCCTTGATGCCGTGGAGCCCGTGGGTGTGTGTGGGCTATTGCGTGATCATGGGCGCGGTCGGTCTGGTGACGGCCATGTTCTTCGGCCTGCGCAAGGGCATGCAGGTCGATGATCCGCGGGTGGCGCAGGCTGGAAACTGAAAGAGCGAGGGCGTCGCAATGGCGCCCGTGTCGACTCGATGGTGCGGATTTCAAATCCGTGCCATTACAACTCAGATTGACCCGCTGATTTGTAACAGATGATTGTAATTATCATTTGCAGCGTTTATTGTCCCCGTCTATACAACTGACCCGCTTTTATATATCCACACGGCCTGCACTTGGGGCGTGTTCGAATACCTTGTCTGCGTGTTTAAGTAGGGATGCTTCGCAAATATCTGTAGGAAAATTTACTTGTTATTGTTCGGTTATTAACCGGGCTTGACCGTGTAAATGATTAAAGCGCTAAAAACCTGAATATCAATAAAAACAATGTCACGGCCCTAGCAGATGTAATGCCATGGCCGGCAAGTCGCGGAGACGGTTGAGGGCCAATGTTGGAAGAAGAACGCAAGCGCAAACGGTTGAATAAAGCTACTCCCCGAGAGCTGGAAGTCCTGCTTCTATTGCTGCAGGGGCATACCAACAAGGACATCGCGCAACGGCTGGGGATCAGTGATTACACGGCCCGCGACCACGTTTCAGCATTGCTGCGAAAGAACGAGGTGAAGAACCGCGCACAGCTCATTGCACTGCATATCACGGCGCCGCGAAAGAAAAAAACTGCTCCCACCCCTACATCTGACGGATTGTTCCGTTGAACGGTAAGTGCATAATTAACCCAATTTGATAGCCAGACTTCCAAACTGTCGGCGGCGTGATTTGCTACGGTGAAGTTTATTTCGCGAAGCGCGGTTTTCTGCGTAACTACTTCGCTGCCAGTGCTTTGATTTTTTAAATAAAAGTGCTCGGCATGGCGCACCCAAAATAACAACCAATAATAAGGATGGAATCGATGACCCTTCAAATCGCAACCTCTGAGCCCTTGAAGCAACCGTGCATCGATGCAGACTTTAATGTCGACGCCTCAACCGCGTTTCAACAATTGGTCGATGAGCAAAGCCGGCTGTCCAGAGACCAGTTGAGTGAGCTGCACAAGCAATGGCTCGGGCCCCACGGCGTGTTCGCCACCTTCAGCGCAGAGGTCGAGCGACTGGGGCGTCAGGCTCCTGCGCTGGATGATCTCTCCAGCCTTGGCAGCGCAGAGCGTATGAACGAGGCCGAACGGGCGGTGGCCTTCGCGCTGGCGCAGAGCAATCGCCGGCGCGCGGTGAACAACCCGTTCGGCTCACGCTCGCGTCAGGACCTGTGCTGCGTGGTGTTCAACGAGACCGACGCGTACACCTTGGCGGAGCGATACGCCGCGTACGAAGCCATGCGTCAGAGCGACTCGGATTTCTTCATCAAACTCATCGCCACCACCCGCGGCGTCACCGAGCGGCGCATCGTCTTTCGTGGTTTGCTCGAACATTACGACCGCCTGCTGCCGATCGAAAAAAGCATCTACCCCGAGGCCTATCGCGACGTGCAGCAAACGCATCTGGATCGGGAAGAAGGGCTGTATGGGCCGCTGATATTGGGCGACAGCCTGCACAATTTGCTGTCACGCATGACACCGCTTGAGCTGCTCAAGCAGGTTAAGGCACCTACCGATGCCATGGCCTGCAGTGAATAGCGAATCTTTCGGACCTCAATTACGTCGCTGACTCACCCCAGCGCAGCACCCTCGCGCGCCCCCGCTTTGCTGGACGGCTGCGCTGGCGTGACCCGATTGCGCCCGGCGCTTTTTGCGTCGTACAGCGCCATGTCGGCTTCGTGGAGCCACATGCCGGCGTCGGTCTGATGCGCGCCATACGCCGCGACGCCGATACTCAGGCTCAGCTTGAGATCGGGCAGGGCCGAGTGGGCGTGCTCATGGACCGTGCGGCGCAGGCGTTCGAGTATCTCGATCGCCTGGGTCAGGGTGGTGTCGGGCAGGATGACGCAGAACTCGTCGCCGCCGTAACGGCCGGCCAGATCGGTCTGCCGCAGGCTGGCGGACAGCGCGTTGCTCAGTTGCTTGAGGACGTTGTCGCCGGTGATGTGGCCGTAGGTGTCGTTGATGGTCTTGAAGTGGTCGATGTCGATCAGCGCCACGCTGTGCTGGCGATTGAGCGTCTGGCATTTATCGAACTCCAGCGCCAGTCGATCCTTCCACGCGCCGTGGTTCATGAGGCCTGTGAGGCTGTCGGTGGTGCTGAGCTTTTCCAGCGCTTTCTTGCTTCTGGACAGCTGCACGGCCACGCGATAACAGACCAGCCCGATGGCCATCGGGTAGATCACCAGCATCGGCAGGCAGGCGAATACCTGCAGCTGAGTGACATGCGGAAACAACGCCGGCAGGAATATCTTGTACGCCACCAGTGCGCCTGCTACCTGCGCCAGCGAACCCAATACAAACAGACGCAAACCACCGGACGCGATGTTGTTCATCGCCATCATCGACAGCACCGTCACGGTGGGCAGCGGACTGATCCCCATCGCCCCCGCCCAGAAGCCGCCGCCCAGCGAGTCATAAATCATGTTGCGGCGTTCGGCGGCGTACGGGTGACGTGAACGCTTGGCGAGCAGGTAAGCCAGGTGCGGCCAGCCGTAACCGTGGGCGATCATGGCGATCCACACCCAGGCCGGCGGATGGGAAGGGTACAGCGCTGCAGCCACCGCGAAGAACCCAATACCCAGACCGATACTGCGCGGCAGGTACATGCGTCTGGCGAAGGAGAGACCTTTTGGGGCCGAAGTGTTCATAGCGCTTCACCGGGTTGTGACGCTGCATCCCGACTGCCACATCGGTCACGACCAACGACTCCGAGTGTCCCTCGCCAACGGGACGCTGGGAAGAGCCCTTTGCCACTATTGAGCAAATAATTCACGCCGGCTGTCGCCACAGGGTGAGGTGATGCATGTGTCGTTTGGCTCAGCGTTGGGTGTCGTCTGTCATGGCGTGTTTTCCGGCCATCTGTGTATAGACCGCTCCACGCAGTCTGGCTGAAATAGGGCGGCAATTCGGCGCGGTCCGGATGCCTATTCCGTCACGCCGGCAGGAGCCCACGATGCCCGAACTCTCGAACCTCATCGCTTTTTCCCTGATAGCCCTCGGTATGGTGCTGACGCCAGGGCCGAACATGATTTACGTCATTTCGCGATCCATCTCACAAGGGCGCAAGGCGGGGCTGATCTCCCTCGGCGGCGTGGCAGTCGGCTTTATCTTCTACATGCTCTGCGCGGCATTTGGCATCACCGGCCTGGTCATGGCGGTCCCGTATGCCTACGACACACTGCGCATGGCGGGTGTCGTGTATTTGCTGTACCTCGCCTGGCAGGCGGTGAAACCGGGCGGTCGCTCGCCGTTTCAGGTGAGGGATTTGCCTCAGGACAGCAACCGACAGCTGTTCCTGATGGGCCTGATGACCAACCTGTTCAACCCCAAAGTGGCGGTGCTTTACCTGTCGCTGCTGCCGCAGTTCATCACCGTCGACAACGGCACCAGCGTGCTCAGCCAGTCGCTGATCTTGGGCAGCGCGCAGATTCTGGTGAGCCTGAGTGTGAATGCGACGGTCGCCATGGCGGCGGGCTCCATCGCCGTGTTTATGACCCAGAAGCCCGGTTGGGCGACGGTGCAGCGTTGGCTGATGGGCACGGTGTTGTTCGGGTTCGCGGTGCGGATGGCGGCGGAGGGCAGGCGGTAACCGCGCTGTCACGCTTCGAGGAAATCATGGCTGGCCCTTGCCAGACGCTCCGCGATTCGGGAGATTACTGGCCCGACTCGTTAGCATCATTACAAGGGACGTCTGATGCCTGTTTCTCTCTCCGTTTTGCGTATCACCTGCCTCGCCGCGCTGATCGCGCCATTTACCCTGCACGCCGAGAATGCGGTCCATGTGCTGACAGGCACCTTGGGTAAATCGCCCATCGTCGTCGAGCTGGATCTCACCAGCGCTGAAGACGTGACGGGCCGCTATTTCTACGAGAAGTACCACAAGGACCTGCCGCTTTCCGGCACTTCCAAAGGCAATGATCTGACGCTCACTGAGGGCTTGAGCTACGACGACGAAGCCAAGTTGCCGAAGCTGGTTCTTCACAAGAATTCGGACGCGACCTGGACCGGGGATTGGAGCAGCAAGGGCAAGTCCTACAAGGTGCAACTGGCCGAGCGCGCCGTCACCGCACCGGATGCTTCCGCCGAACCGGGTTGGCAGGACATTTACAAACAGTCGGCCTATGACTACCTGCGGCTCACGCACCTGCCGCTCAAGGCAGACAAAAAAGCCACGTTCATGGGCCACGGGCTGCAATGGTGGATGGAGCCGGAGTCGGGCGTCTCGATGTTTGAAATCACGTCGGGTTACGCGCCGGAGCGGGCCGCACGTATCAATCAGCAGCTGCGCTCGCGCTTGTGGCAGGAGGTTGTCAGCTACAACCAGTGCATGCTCAATGCCAGTCGCAACGGCGGTGATTTTGCCCAGACGGTCACGCCGCGCTTGCTGACGCCTGGCATCGTGAGCCTAAGCGTCTTCACCGATTATGATTGCGGCGGCGCGCACCCGGACTTCGGCGACTCGCCGCTGAATCTGGATGCCAGCACGGGGAAAGAGTTGACGCTGGAAGACGTGGTGTGGGTCGGCAAAGGCGCGCCGTTTCATTACGAACGTGATGAAGAAGGTGGTGTCAGTTTCGACACGTATTCGGACTACCGCGGCAAAGCCTTCGCCCCCTGGCTCGTTGAGCAGTTAAAAGCGGCGCACCCTGCAGACATGGTGAAGCCTGCTACCGAAGACGACTGCGACTACACAGACCCGTCGGTCTGGGAGTTTCCGTCGTGGTATTTCACTGAAAAAGGCATCGTGTTCGGCCCCTCTTTCGCTCGCGTCATGCGCGCGTGTGAAAGTCCCGAATGGTCGACCGTGCCTTACAGCGTGATCAAGGCGCATCCGGGCGGGACCAAACTGACGTTGCCGGAATGATCAGGCCCACGTGATCAGATTGATGATCTGACATCGCTGCTTTTTCGGCTGCAACCGCTGCCGGAAAAGCAGCAAACCTCACTTCCCGCCGGTCACACCCTTGACCACCTCGGCGTGGGCCTTGGCATCCTTCGCCAGGGAGATCACGTTCACCATCGCCGTGCGTTTGCCGTAGGCCGCTGTAATCGTCGTGCTCAGCACCCGACCGCCGTCTACGCTCCCTGAGATATCCAGCTGACGCATGCCGAGGCCTTTTCGTACGATCTTCTTCTCGCCCAGCTTCTTGAAGTCCTTGTAGCTGGACTGCTGCTGTTGCAGCGTGTCGGCGATGATGCCGTCGAGGGTTGGCTTGTCGTTGGCGCCGACCTTCTGGTCATTGGGCAGCGGCGCTTCGGTGATGATCACCACGCGCTTGGCCGGCTTGTTCATGTACAGCGAGCCGGTGACGCCTGCAGCCCTGGCCTTGGCGTCGATCTCTTCCATGGGGCCTTTGACGTAGTCCTTCGGCAGGGTGAAGGCAAATTTGCCGCCGAGCATCGCGACTTTTTGCCCGGAAGGTTTCGGCGCGGGTTTGGCTTTGGTCGCCGCCTGCGCGCCGACCATGCCCAGGCATGAGGCCAACGCGGTGCAGACCAGCAGGGTTCTTAAACTGAACAAGCGCATTCCGACCACTCCTGGGGATGATTCCTACATAGGTCCGGCATTTTGCCTGAGGGTGATGGCAGGTTGATAGTCGTGAGGGTGAGGGTGTCAGCGGCAATCGTTAATGCCGGTGCGATGGGGCGAGCGGGTATCTACGTAGGACCGGCTTCAGCCGGGAAGAGGCCGGTATGTACAACACAAGATTTGCAGCGTGACGCCTGACGCCTTCCCGGCTAAAGCCGGTCCCACAGGGTGTGCGGCATGAGCCAATTCCTTGTGTGTACGCGGTGTTTAGTGGGACCGGCTTCAGCCGGGAAGAGGCCAGTTCAAGCACCGCAGATTTCCATTCGTGCATTGGCTTTCCAGGCCAAAGGTGTACATTGAATTCAAAATACAATAAGCACAGGAGACAGACATGACCCATGCCGCTGATCGCACCTTGCAAGTCCCTTTCGCCGGTCCCACGTTGTTGGGCACCCCACTTCTCAACAAAGGCACCGCGTTCAGCCTCGACGAGCGTGAAGCCCTGGCCCTGCAGGGTCTGCTGCCGGAACGCGTCGAAACCATCGAGCAACAGGCGAGCCGCGCCTACCACCAATACCAGGCCTGCGCGACCGATCTGGACAAACACATCCTTCTGCGCTCGATCCAGGATTCCAACGAAACACTCTTCTACCGCGTCGTCGACGACCACCTCGACGAGATGCTGCCGATCATCTACACCCCCACCGTCGGCAAGGTCTGCCAGGAATTTTCCCGCATCTACCGCAGCCATCGCGGCTTGTTCATCAGCATCGCCGACAAGGACCGCATCGACGAGATCCTCAACAACGTTACCAAAGACAACGTCAAAGTCATCGTCGTCAGTGATTGCGAGCGCATTCTCGGCCTTGGTGATCAGGGTGTCGGCGGCATGGGCATCCCCATCGGCAAGCTGTCGTTGTACACGGCGTGTGGCGGTATCAGCCCGGCCTACACGCTGCCGGTGGTGCTCGACGTGGGCACCAACAATCCGGCCCTGTTGGCGGATCCGCTGTATTTCGGCCGTGGCCAGGAGCGTGTTCGCGGCGCTGAATATGATGCGTTCGTGCAGGCATTCGTCGAAGGCGTCCAGCGTCGTTGGCCGGAAGCCATTCTGCAGTTCGAAGACTTCGCGCTGACCAATGCCATGCCGTTGCTCGCGCGCTTTCGCGATCAACTCTGCTGCTTCAACGATGACATTCAGGGCACTGCCGCCGTCACCGTCGGCACCTTGCTGGCCGCCTGCAAGATGAAGGGCCAGCGCTTGTCCGATCAGACCGTCGCCTTTGTAGGCGCCGGGTCAGCGGGTTGTGGGATCGCCGAGCAGATCATCGCCGCCATGCAGCTCGAAGGCTTGTCCGAAGCCCAGGCCCGCAGTCAGGTCTTTCTGCTCAACAGCAAAGGCCTGCTGACCGATCGCCAGCCGGGCCTCTACGACTTCCAACAGCGACTGGCCCACTCCAGCGATTCACTCAGCGACTGGGATTTCAGCGCCGACTGGCCCTCGCTGCTTGAGGTGGTCAGCAACGCCAAACCCACCGTGCTGATTGGCGTGTCGGGCAAGGCCGGACTGTTCACCCAGCAGATCGTCGAGACCATGCACAGCCACTGCCCGCAGCCGATCATCATGCCGCTGTCCAACCCGACCTCGCAGATCGAGGCGCACCCCAAGGACATCCTGCAATGGACCGACGGCCAGGCGCTGGTGGCGACGGGCAGTCCGTTTCTGCCCATTGAGCTGCTGGGCAAAACCTTTCCCATCGCCCAGTGCAATAACTCCTACATCTTCCCCGGCATTGGCCTCGGCGCCATCGCGAGCAAGGCGACCCGCGTCACCGACGGCATGCTGATGGCGTCGGCCCAGGCACTGGCTGAATGCGCAGCGACAGGACAGATGTTGCCGCCGTTGCGGGATGTTCAGTCGGTCAGCAAGCGCATCGCGTTCGCCGTCGGCATGGCGGCCCAGCGCGACAGTGTGGCGCCACCGCAATCGGAAGATGAATTGACAGCGGCCATCGAGAAGGACTTCTGGCAGCCGGTTTACCGGCCGTATGTCCGCCGCCCTGACTAAACGCTGCACAGCAAAAGGAACCCGCCACATCGGCGGGTTTTTTATAGCAGCGAGGTATAGCGTCAGGCCAGTGTCAATGAAACCGGTGGCAACCCGTCGATCTGTCCCAGCACCTCAGCCATGCCCTGGGCGAAGTGCATGCCACTGTAAGAACCCGTGGTGACGACGAAATCCTCGGGCAACGGCAGACCGTTCAGGGTGTGATGGTTGACCAGCCACGGCAACAACCGGCGCGGGTCGCCCGCAGGATTGGCGACTTTTGACGGCACAATGCTCTCGCCATTCACTGTGAAGGTCAGAGTCGGTAGAACGAAGGGAAAGGTCGCGTCATAGGGTACGAAATCACCCACCACCAAGGCGCCGTGGTTAAGCAGATCGGCGAGTTGCGTCAGTGGCTCGATCTTCGGCCACGCCGCGAACCGGCTGGAGACCACCTCGATGGACGCTGCCATCTCGCCAATGCCAGCCATGACCTCCTCGTCGCTGTACGCCTCATCCCGAGGGCTGAAGGTGCGGTTGAAGCGGAAGGCGATTTCCAGCTCCAGACCCACCGGCGGATAGACGCTGCGGTCCAGCGTGCCGGTCGACGGGAACAGGCAGTCGCGGGGCAGGGGAGAGCCCTGAATCGGCCCGTCAGCGGATTTCGAACCGATCTTCCAGCCGCCCGCTTCAACGCCACGCAAGCGCAGGATTTTCTGTTGCGTGAGGTACGCCGCGTCGCGGTCTGTCGGGTTCAGGTCGAATTCCAGCTCGCCTAACAGGCTGCGCTTGTTCTGCGCATCGACGATCAGCTGCGCCAGGCGCGAAGGTTGGGTGTCAGTGTCCAAAAGGGTTCTCCGGTGAAGGGGTTCGATTGCAGCGTGCGGGGCTGAAGCTTCATGGATCAGATCGCCGCCCGAAGGCGGCTTCCGTTGTGGCTTTATTTACTGACCACCGGCGCCGGTTCCGCACTCGGTGTCAGAGGCGCGGCCGGCTGCCCATATTCAAACCGGTTCTGCGGCTTCATGCGGAAAGACAGCACGACGCCAATCGCCAGCAGAACAATGCTGACCAGAAACGGCAGCTGCCAGTTGCCAAACTTGTCGATCAACAGACCGGCGGCCACCGGGCTGACGATGGCGGCCATGGCCGATCCGGTGTTCATCATGCCGCTCGCGGTGCCGCAATGGTCCGGCGCGATGTCCATCGGAATCGCCCACATCGGGCCGATCGTCATTTCGGAGAAGAAAAACCCAATGGCCAGGCAGGCCAGGGAAATGTGCATGTCCTTGGTGAACATCAAGGGCACCAGCGACAGCAGCGTCAGGCCCAGGCACACGGCGACCATCAGGCTGCGCGCCTTGTTCAGGTCCTTGGTCCGCGTATAAATGCGGTCGCTGACGATGCCGCCCAACGTATCGCCGACCACGCCGCCGAAGAACACCGTCGACGCGAAAATCGCCGTGCCTTTCAAATCCAGGCCCATGTTCATGAAATACATCGGCACCCAACTGAGCAGCAGCCACAGCGTCCAGCCGTAGCAGAAGTAAACGATCGTGACCGGGGCCATACGCTTGAACAGGCGACCCCATGGCAGCACGACGCGGGATTTCACTTTCGGCGGCGGCAGGGTGTCCAGTTCCTGTTTGGAGATGCGCGGGTGGTCTTTCGGATGCTCGGTGAACACCGCCATCCACAGGATGACCCAGACGAAGCTGGTGGCCGCGCAGACATAAAACGATTCGCGCCAGCCATACGTGGCCATCACCGCGATCATTGCTGCTGGCGCCAGCGCATTACCGAGGCGGGCGAAGGCGTGGGTGATGCCCTGGGCGAAGCCGCGTTTTTCCTTGGGGATCCAGCGGGACATTGCCGCCGTTGCTGCGGGGAACGTCGCGCCTTCACCGAGGCCGAGGAGTATCCGCGCGACGATCAGCGAGACGAAACCGCCGGCCAGGCCGGTCAGCACCGTGGCGCTGGCCCAGATCAGGCCGCACACCACCAGCGTTCGCTTGGCGCCGAAGCGGTCGCTGACCCAGCCGCCGATGATTTGGAAGATCAGGTAGGGGTACGCGAAGGCCGAGAAGACGATGCCGATCTCGGTTTTGCTCAGATTGAATTCTTTACCGAAACCGACCGCGGCGGTGCTGACATTGACGCGGTCCAGGTACGTAATGAAATACATGGCGCACAGCATGAACAGCACCACCGTGGTGGGGCGCAGACGTAAAAACTTCATGTGCTATCTCCAGTTTCTTATTGTGTTCGCTGACAACGCGATGATTCGGGATAGTGAGATGTGTCAAAAAAGCTGCGGGGGTGCCGCAGCCGGGCGGAGCGGGGTGGAGACGGAGCGGCGCGTTAGTCGCGTAGCAGCGGCACCGATTGCCCTCCCAGGTAATCCATGGCCGCCAGAACGCCGCTGGACTGCAGTTTTACGCCGGCCATCTGCAGGCCCATTTCGCAGCCGGTGAGGGTTGCCATCAGCATCAGGTCGTTGCAGTCGCCCAAGTGGCCAATGCGGAACATGCGGCCTTTCATCTTGCCCAGGCCGGTGCCCAGGGACATGTCGAAACGCTCATAGATGGTCTTGCGCACCTGGTCGGCGTCGATGCCTTCAGGCGTCATCACGCCGGTGAGCACGGGGCTGTAAACGCTCGGGTCGGCGCACTGGATTTCCAGGCCCCAGGCGGTTACGGCGGTGCGGCAGGCTTTTGCCAGACGGTTGTGACGGATGAACACGTTGTCCAGGCCTTCGCCGAGGATCATGTCCAGCGCTTCCGATAATCCGTACAACAAGTTGGTGTTCGGCGTGTACGGCCAGTAACCAGTCTTGTTCATCTCGATGATCTCGTCCCACGCCCAGAAACTGCGCGGCAGACCGGCGCGCTTGCTGGCCTCGATGGCTTTGGGCGAGAGGGCGTTGAAGCTGATGCCGGGTGGCAACATCAGCCCCTTCTGCGAGCCGGAAATCGTCACGTCCACGCCCCACTCGTCATGACGATAGTCGGCGGACGCCAGGCCGGAGATGGTGTCGACCAGCAGCAGGGCAGGGTGGCCGGCCGCGTCGATCGCCTTGCGCACCGAGGCGATGTCCGAGGTCACGCCGGTGCTGGTCTCGTTGTGCACGACGCAAACGGCCTTGATGCGATGGCCGCCGTCAGCACGCAGGTGGTCTTCGATCATTTGCGCATCGACGCCGCCGCGCCAGCCCTCAATGCCGGGCCTACCAATGAACTGCGGCTTGAGGCCGAGACTCAACGCCATCTTCTGCCACAGCGTCGCGAAGTGGCCGGTCTCGAACATCAACACTTCGTCGCCCGAACTCAGGGTGTTGCACAGCGCCGCTTCCCAGGCACCGGTGCCCGACGCGGGATAAATCACCACCGGATGCGCGGTCTTGAAGATTTGCTTGATGCCTTCCAGCGCCTTGAGCCCCAGCGCGCCGAACTCCGGGCCGCGGTGGTCAATGGTGGGGTAACTCATGGCGCGAAGGATGCGATCCGGCACCGGGCTAGGCCCCGGAATCTGAAGGAAGTGGCGACCGGCAGGGTGGAAATCGAGCTTCAGCATCGGTGTCTCCTTGTCTTTTTATAATTTTGTATTTTGAATTCAAAATTAACCTAGCACACGGCGATGCTGTGTCAAACGGCCTAACTGCGCTAATCTTTCCAGCGAACTGGAGCATTTTCGAATAAGGACTCGGCGCTAGAGCGGGTCCAGGAAGGATGTATTGAATGCAAAATACTGAAGAAATGAGCGTTCAACCCGACGCCCGGCCAATGCCCAAAGTCGAACGCCAACGCCTCCACGACATCGTCATCGATCACCTGCGCGGCTTTATCACCGAAGGCGTGCTCGCCCCAGGCACCAAGCTCAACGAGCGCGAGCTGTGTGAAACACTCGGCATCTCCCGCACGCCGTTGCGCGAAGCGTTAAAGGTGCTGGCCGTGGAAGGGCTGATCGAAATCAACCCGAACCGGGGCGCCAGCGTCGCGCGCATGTCGGAGCTGGAGATTCGCGAAACCTTCGAACTGATGAGCGGCATCGAAGCCTTCGCCGGGGAGCTGGCCTGTGAGCGCATCACTGCCCAGGAAATCGACGACATCAAAGCGCTGCACTACGCCATGGTGGTCAGCAAAAACCAGAACGACCTGCCGGGTTACTACCAGCGCAACCGCGCCATCCACGATTTGATCAACCTGGCCGCGCGCAACTCGGCGCTGCGTCAGGTCTACCTGTCGCTGAACCGGCGCATCCACGCCTTACGCTTTCTGTCCAACCACCAGGCCCCGAAGTGGGACCGCGCGTTGCACGATCACGAAGAAATGATCGAGGCCCTGCAAGCCCGGGACGGCAAGCGCCTGAGCAGCATCCTGCGCCACCACCTGCTGGAGAAACGCGATGCCCTGATGCTGCTGGTCAGGGATGAGTCCGAGCACCCGGACTCCATTCGCCGCTGACTCATCATCAAGGAAGCTGCCGACCATGCCCCGTGATCTCGATGCATTGCTCGCCGCCTGCGCCGACCGATTGCCGCAACTGGAAACCCAGCGCCTGATGCTCTACGCCGGCGCCAACCTCCCCAGCGCCCGCGCCATCGCCGCGTACAATCCCGCGCTCGGCGCCTACCCGGCCATGGGCCCGACCGGCCAGAAAGAACAGCCGGAGACCGAACTGGTCAGTGAGCTCGAAAGCTTCACCAGCCAGGCGGCTATGACCTTGTTCGGCGCGGCATGGGCCGAAGTGCGCCTGGCCAGCTGCACCCTCGCCAACCTGGCCATCTTCCACGTCTACTGCCGGCCGGGCGATAAAGTGCTGGCACCCGCTGCCGAGCACGGTGGGCATCTGAGCCAGCGCCGTGGCGGGACTGCAGAATTGGCGGGTCTGGTGGTTGAAGAGCTGCCGTTCGACCGCCGCAACTGCCAGCTCGACGCAGCGCGCGCGGCGGAAATGATTACCCAAACTCGGCCCAGGCTCGTCGTGCTCGGACGCAGCGTCATGATCAAGGCCGACGACATCGCCCCAGGTGGTCAGCGCTGCCCGCGCGGTCGGCGCCAAAACACTGTTCGGCTTGATGCGCGCCCGGTCGCTGATACGGCGCAGATGGCAGGTCGGATTCAGCAAATGCTGAGCAAAAAAAAGCCGCTGGGGAGCGGCTGAAGTTTGTAGCTTGGAGGCACCACGTCGGGAGCAACGACGCAGCGAAACGACAGAAACAAAATGCTAAAAGCTGGTCAGGCGTTGAGGTTCTCCGGCTTGGTGTGGGTTTCCATCGTTCCAGCGCTGGGCGGGTTCGATGGGGTGAAGCCACTTTAGGAACGATGGGGGGCGGGGGCAAATGAAACCCGGGTAACTATTACTTAGCGAAATTGTTATGTGCGGGGAGGGGGTGAGGCGGGAACTTTCTGGGTTTCGGAGGCGGCACGGCGGGGTGGCTTGTTGGTGGGGCTGTGCGGTGTTAGTGGCTGAATGGCTCTTGGCGAAATGGTCTGCATATGACGTCAGGCTTGGGCTGATGTCATATGCAGCGGCGTTACTTCACCGTCATCGGCGCGAAAATCGCCCGGATCCCACGGCATTTTGGATAAGCCACACAACCCCAGAAATTCCCGCCCGCGTTGGCGCCCGTTCTCGCGACACGTATCACCATGGTCTTGCGGCAGTGCGGGCAGAGTGGTGCTGGAGGTTCAGGCTCGGCTTCTCGTCTGACGGGTTGCGTCGCGGTTGGAGCTGGCGCTTGCACGGGAATCGGAGCTGGCGCTTGCACGGGAACCGGAGCTGGAGCTGGAGCGAGACTTGGCGGAACGACCACCTCCGGCTCAACGATTGCGGGCTCGACACGCTCTGGCGCCACCTCGACCGTCGGCCTTGGACCAGGCTTCTTCGCCTCGGCGATCCACTGTTTAAGCACAGTGCCGTCGACCAGTTGCACGTTACGGCCTGCTGCGAAATCCCGCGCTGGTTTGGTGAATGTCCCACTGGTGACCACGAAACCGCCCACCGCGCCCTCAGCCGCCATCGCGCCATACAACTCCCGCACCACCGGCACACCGACCTGTACCGAGCGCCATTGCTTGCATTGCACCACGTACGTCTCGCCGTCCTTGCGCGCGATCAGATCAATGCCGCCGTCCGGACCGTTTTTGCCTGTTTCCCGTACGGCGTATCCGCGTCGGCGTAAAGCTTCACCCACCAGTAATTCGAACTCGTGCCAGGTGATGCTCAGCAGTGGGTTGCCTTTGGTGGTCGCGGCGGATTCGAGGAGATGGCGGCGTTTGCGGCGGCCCATGATTGAGGCGATGGCGCCGGCGGTGAAGATGAATGGCAGGAGGTATTGCCCAAACAAAGCGCCGGTGTGCGCCATGGTGCTGAAGACTACCGACTGCAAATGCTGAGGGTCGGAGTAGACGGGCATTGGCGCGGTCGCTACCGAGTGCAGGTAGAGGCCGGAGCTGATCGCGATCAGCGCGCTGAGCCACCAGGGTAGTTTGCTGGCGATGTGAAACAGGTCTTCGAAGAGGGAGGTTTTCTTGGCCATGTCCTTGGTCTTTTTTGGGTCCGTTAGGGTAGAGATTTGGTGAGCGCTGCACGACCTGTAGGAGTGAGCTTGCTCGCGATGCGGTGAGACGGATATCAACATATCGGCTGGTTGCGCCGCTGCTACAGGCCTACCTTTTCCTCGCTTGCTCGCATGAATACCGGGTGAAGCCCGGTCCGGTTCAGTTCGAAAACAGTGAGGCCAGCCGACCTAATCTTCTCGCGTCAATCTAAGCACCTTCTCATACAACGACGCTGTGAATGCTTCCCTGTCGCTTGAATGATGGCAGCGGCGATGACAATTTGGGCAAAGTGCGACGGCGTTGCTTATGCGATCCGAACCTTGATCAGCCAGATGCTTTACATGATGAACTTCGAGGAATGGGACCCCGTTCATAAGAAACGGAGCTGACCCGCCACATCCTTCACAAATACCTTTGGCGTGCTGACGTACCCAAGCTCTTACCGCTGGATCGCGGACAAACATCGCTCTAGAAGAGGCCGATTGTTGTGGCCTCGCAATACCTTCCGGAGGATTCTTAATTGGGCGCTTTTCAAGCTGAGTAGCTCGTCGTTCAAGCGTCGCGTCATCAGCGGTAGGCTCAAGGTCTTCAGGATTAGGCTTGTTATCCCACTCGATGAGCCTCTCGCGAATGATCTTTTCGACGTTAGCGCCAGCGTGACCAGCGGGCTTGTACCCAACGATGCCGGGACGGCCCATCTTACTCAAAACCGCTGAGATATTTTGCATTCTGTACTCGACCGCGCTGGCATTGCGCCCCGCTAGAGGCCCCGCGCGCAGGGTGCGGTTCTCATGGGCTTTGTTGATTTTCTGGCCACTATGCTCACGTTCCAGCATGTCGAGATACGCATCGACTGACGCTTGAATTTCGGCATCAGTCCATCTGAGACTGCCTTTCTTAATTTCCATGCGACCGCCGAAGGCTCTATACCCTCGAACGATACTGAATAGCCACTACCTTCGTCTAGGAAATTTCCTACACAAGACGGGCGCGCTTCCTGCGCTCTTGGCTACCCAGCTTGCAACATCCTGCGTTTGTATAGCTCTTATTTGGCTATGAACAGGGAATGTGAGGTTGAGCGAGATATGGGAGGCTGTTGATTGGCGATCAGGAAGATTGCTAATCTCGCTCACCAAAATGAGAATTCACCAAGGCGTCGTTAGTGGAACGGGTTGCATTGATAAGGTAAAGTGGGCGTATATCAAAAGCTAGATCTGACTCCCTTGATAACTTAAAGATCTAAAATCAGAATTGTTTAGGTGGGAGCGGGTGCCCGTTACCAGGCACCCTTTCGCTTTACTGTTTTTCTATGATCAACTGAGTCCTAAGACTAGAAGGAACATGCACTGCGTACCAGGCTACATCAAAGATGTCAGCGGATGTCTCGTCCCTAGGTATAGTTCCTAAGTTAAAAGTCCGGATCTGTAATGTGATATTGGAAGGTGAGCAGAAACTTTTATCATTTAATGTCGCGGCACTTTGACTGAAATACTGGTTGATAGGCGCCTGCAAATGTTCCTTGGGAAGTCCCCGTCCAGAGACTCTAGACCGATATCCTGGTTTAAGCTGATTCATAAAGAAGACGTCAACTTGTAAGCTGGGATCTTTGCGAAGTAGCTCCGCAAATGCAAGTAGAATGGCCGTGTGCTGTTCCGCATCCGCTTGATCCCTGACTAGGATCTCAAGGAAGAATTGTTCTAAAACTTCTTTGAGGGGTACATCAGAAAGAGCGTCATGGTTAGAAATCTTTTTTTCCGAGGAAAACTGCGGTAGGGAAGTTGCGTTAATTAGCGGCCCGTATTGCTTAGTCCAGGTTTTCTTCATGGATGAGAGAAGCTTTCTATTTGCTAGAACAGCTTGAGGGTCTTTATGAAGGGCTTTCGGCGTCAACCATCCGTCCACCGGAATACGGCGGGTCGAAATGCCAATAACATTTGGCCTTGTCGGTTTTAACAGTTCACTTAAAATGAAGTCACGGCGCCATTCAACTAAAGGTTTTCCACGATGCGCGGACAGCACACCCCTCACAAACTCTTCGTGCTCAACATATTCGAGGAAGGCATCCTTAACATCCTGTTGTAGAAACACTCTGCATAAACCGAGATAGGAACGCTTGTAACCAAAAAATCTTGCACGTTGTTGTAGCGTATCTGCGGCTGGTGAACCCCCAAGCGGTCTCGGCATATATGTTACTGATAACCCTTCAACTGTGTATCCTCGATCTAACTTAGCACCACCTACCAATACCCAATACTTTGATTCCTTCCAAAAAATTTTCTTCTCAGCGTCTGGCGTTCCATTCACCTCAACAATAACCAGATCGTCAAACACGTCATCAATCATTGCTTCGATTAGTTCTTCGATGGGAAGCAGATTACTGTAGGTGACCTTTAAAAAATCATATTCTGTCTGGAAGTGTGCAACCACAGAGGAACGCTTCTTAGTAAAATTGCCCTCAACAAATTTTATTATTGCCGTTTTCGCCTGATCTAGCCACGTTTTATATTCTTTGTGAGACATTGTTCTTACAGCAGGATGCACCATCATTGACCTGTTCCGGTCTTTTCCGCCTATTGTCTTGTCACGAGTGAGAGAATGTTGAGCAGCGCCTAGTAGAAAATGACGAAACGCAGAAAGCAAGCTTTTCGGGCAACTGGTCAATGCTTGGTCTGGCGTTGCTACATCAGCGGAAGGGATGGTGCATACGAGCTTTGGATTTTCCTTAAAGAAAGATTTTCCTCCCGTATAATCATCCCCAGGCGTCACCAACTCTGCGAATGAGGCATTAAGTAAATCTGTCTGGGCTATTAATAAGTTAGCCTGTGGTGTAGCGGTATATTGAAGGTATGAGTGGTGTGGTATAGCTTTACGAAGCTCTAATATCTTTTCGTAAGTAGTGCTTTTGGTGTCATCATTCACTGATCCGTTCTGTATCTTAGCAGCAAAAGTGTTTAAGCTTGCTTGGTCGCTTTCGTCGTCGATGATTAGTGTTGGTACATCTTTCAGGGAAATCTTAACCAGCAAGTCCGCTAATTTTTCAAGATGACCGCCATGTTTCAAAACAGTGATCAACAAAGATCTCTTCTGTGGGTTCTTTTTCCAAGCTTTAATTTTCCCATCAATCTGTGAAAACTGTGATTGATTAGGATTTGCTACATGGAACCAAACCTCACTACCTTCGGCTATCCCGAGATCTTTTTTTAGGCGATCTACGGACTGATCGAGAAGATTGTTTTTAGTTCCCGCTATTACGATAATTAATCCGTAGCCATTATCGCGTGATAGAGATATAACGGTTTCAAACGAAAGGGTCTTCCCGCTCTGCACATAACCAACGACTAAGCCTGTTTCACTGCCAGAGGGTTCGGTCGGTGGCAAGCATCTGCCCAGTATCCTTTTAGCTTCGCCAAGGACGGAGTTTGGGCCTTTGGTCAAATCTTCAAAAGTCGGACCGTCCGCATTCTTCGATTTACTCTTAAGAAAGAAATCGGTGAACTCACCTTCGACGGGGGTCCATTTCAGAGGAGGATGTACAGCCACGCTTTTCATGTTCATTCTACAGTCCTTGTGTTTAACATTGCGCCGCGGAGGATCGGGTTGAAATTCGAGAGAAAACCTTCTGGTGGGTAACCGGTTAAGTCTTGTGCTAGTAGTAAGGAGATACTGATGCCAACACCGAATCGGAGCAGCATCTCGAGGTTCTCGTTGTTCGCCCCTAAAAATTTGACCGAGTAGGGATGTCCCAAGGATACGTCAATAACTAGTCGGCGGACTTTGGACAGATCGCCATCCTCGCTGTCGAGTTGAGCCAGCGAAAGCCAATCCTCACTTTGTGGATCAAGAGAAGTTCTTAGGGTTATTGCCCATATATAATCCCCATCATCCACTTCAAGTGAACGCTCTGAAGTTTGCAAGATGCCTATTGGAAGATCAGCAGCTAATGGTGATGGTGCTGTCGGATTTGAGCGGGCCTCGATCAGATGAGGCGCGACTTCTTCCTCTACATATGTTGCTACTTTTTCAGTTGCTGCAATTGCCTGTTTGTGAATGGAAACTTTGCTAGGTAGCGCACGGTAATTCTCGGCTTGATAAATTAGGTTTAATGGGGGTTTTTCAAGTTCCTCTTTCAGGTGTTCGAGAAAAATTTCTTCATATTCCTCCCATCGAAAGCCGTCCTTAGTATGGCTTACCTCAAAACCTTCGATATGTAATTCACCAAATAGCCTTTGGTAGATAAAGCTGTTAGTGTGCTTAAAGATCTGAACTGGTCGATAAGTTTCATCATGACTACCCTCGATGAGTCGATCTCGTCGAAATAGCGCGAATCCTGCGTAGTTAGTTGAACCAGTTTCGCGAAGTGCAGCAAAGCCTCGGACTTTATGTCCCTTTCCAAAATCCAATGATATATCTTTTTTCCACTCTGTCGGGACTTGGGGGTCTGTAAGCTTACTGCTTGTCGCAGGTTTAGCGACGAGTATCTTAGCTCCGGCATAACTAAGATTAGTATCACCAAACTGAATTTTCAACTTGCCATCGGTTAGAAATACTCTGTAGATGCTAGCGAGATGCTCTTTAATTTTACCGATAGTTCGCCCTTGTGGGGCGTGATGCAAGTTTCGTAAAGTAATGACGGTGTAGTGCGAATTTTTTGATGCGGTAGTTTCTTGGGGGACGAGAGTTTCGATTCTTTCTTCGGTGATTTTTTTAATATCGAAGTTTACTGTCCGCTCGATTGACTCTCCTAAAGCTGAGGTCCTTACACTCCATTTCTGAGCAAACCAGCACGCGGCGCTCTTCATGCCCATGCCAAATTCAGAGAGGCCTGAATTGTTAACAGGCTGCTGGGCAGTTCTGAAGGCTCTAGGGAAATCATCCTTTGAGATACCTGCGGCGTTATCGGTGATCAGTATTCTAGTGGATTTGATTTCTATTTTTACTTCAAGAACATAATCTTCATGCTCATCCATCAATGCGGCTGCATTGGCGATCGAACTCTGAATAGCGTTATCAATGAATTCCGCCATAGCGAACCATGGCTTATAGTTCAAATGCCGAAGTACTGAAAGCATGGTCACTTCGGGTCTAATTCCAATTCCCGATGTAATGCTGCGCTCATTTGAATCGTCCATGCTTAACAAACCCTTCCTATTCACATATGGTTAGCTATGGCGCCGTGGATAATAGAGCTTTTGCTACCAGTTCGACGACATTAGAATTTACTGCGTTCCCTAGCGCTTTGAACGCCTGCGTCGGGCTGGATGGAAGGTAGTGAAGCTCCTCAAGGCTCTGAAGTCGCGCACATTCTGTAGGAGTCATATACCTTTTTTGCCATGCGATAATAGGCACTTGCGTGTCTGTCATTGCAATCAGGCTAGGAGCTGTAGTGCGCCTTTTGACTCGCACTCCAGAGGCCCGGAACTGAATCACATATTTCCAGATATCTCTCTCTTCGCCCTTGACATTCCATTCCAGTTTTTGAAGGCTAGACGGAAATTTAAGTATCAAAGGGATCCAGCGCTCAAGCCAATATTTGTTTTCCGCATAAAAACTTCTATTCAGCCTAATGAAGTCCTTTTTCCATTTTGGGAACTTCATCACCTTAGATCGCGCATGGCTGGGAAGCGCTTGCCATTTGTCAGTTGCGCTTATGATCGAACCTAGATCGATGCCGTGACTACCTCTATATGAATCGAGTGCGTCGGTACCTTGAAGTGCCTGGATTGCGTAAGGTGTTTCATCCTCGAACGGGTAGTCCGCTCCCCATTCCATTGACCAAAGTGGAAACCATGGGGGTTCTACTTCGGGAGGACACGCTTTCAAGAAACGATCCCAAGTTTCCAGACATTCTTTTACTTGGGCTGAAAGCTGCTTAGCGTCTTCAGGTGCGTCGTCCAAGATGGAACTAATGCTGGTAATTTGGTTGGTTTTTTCGGGCCAACTAAAGTTTTCAAGTGGAATTTTTGACCCTACTATATATACGCGTTCCCGAATCTGGGGTATGCCGAAATTATGAGGTGAAAGCTTGGTGGCCGAAATATAATAACCAAGGCCATCTTTGCCTGTGCCCAGAATCTCTTGAATTCGTTGCCAGGTGCGTCCATTATCATGTTTCAGCAAGTTAGGAACGTTTTCTAAAATAAAATAGTCAGGCTTTTTTGTGTCTAAAATTTCGGATACGTTGAAAAATAGATTTCCTTGAGCCGTGCACTCGAACCCAAGTTGCTCTCCCGCCTTTGAAAATGGCTGGCAAGGAAAGCCCGCAGTGAGTAAGTTGTGATCTGGAATTGAACTAGGTGTCACCTTTGTAATATCGCCCTCGGGCATTATTCCAAAGTTGGACTTGTACAACTCTCGGAGGTTATCCTTCCATTCAGACGCGAATACGCAAGTTCCACCGAGGCGGTTTAATGCTACGTGAAAACCGCCGAGACCTGAAAAAAGATCTATAAACTTAAAATCGTTGGTTTTCATTGGATATAAAGTTTCTTGGGATTTTCCATGGTACTGATACGTCGAGTCCGTTCGTGGCTAGGTCAGCGCCCAAGCTTTAGTGGCTAGCATATGGCCAGCCTTGGGCCTCTGTGTCAAATGATTTCGCTGTCATCGCCACTGATAAGGCTAAAAAGAGGCCATAGCCGGCCTCTTCAAATCTTTCAGGTATCAATCCCAGCTCAAAGCCCCACCCGTCTGATACTCAATAACCCGAGTCTCAAAGAAGTTCTTCTCTTTCTTCAAGTCCATGATCTCGCTCATCCATGGGAACGGGTTCGTGGTCCCTGGATACTCTTCCTTCAACCCAATCTGGCTCAAACGACGGTTCGCGATGAACTTGAGGTAGTCCTCCATCATCGCTGCGTTCATGCCCAGTACGCCGCGAGGCATGGTGTCGCGGGCGTATTCGATTTCCAGTTGGGTCCCTTGCAGGATCATCTGGGTTGCTTCTTCCTTCATTTCGGCGTCCCACAGGTGTGGGTTTTCGATTTTGATCTGGTTGATCACGTCGATGCCGAAGTTCAGGTGCATGGACTCGTCACGCAGGATGTATTGGAACTGTTCTGCGACGCCGGTCATCTTGTTGCGGCGACCCATGGAAAGGATCTGGGTGAAGCCGCAGTAGAAGAAGATGCCTTCCAGGACGCAGTAGTAGGCGATCAGGTTGCGCAGCAGTTCTTTGTCGGTCTCGACGGTGCCGGTTTCGAACTTCGGATCGGAGATCGAACGGGTGTACTTCAAGCCCCAGGCTGCCTTTTTGGCGACCGACGGGATCTCGTGGTACATGTTGAAGATCTCGCCTTCGTCCATGCCCAACGATTCGATGCAGTACTGGTAGGCGTGGGTGTGGATCGCTTCCTCGAAGGCCTGGCGCAGGATGTACTGGCGGCATTCAGGGTTGGTGATGAGGCGATACACCGCCAGCACGAGGTTGTTGGCAACCAGGGAGTCGGCGGTAGAGAAGAAGCCCAGGTTGCGCAGGACGATGCGGCGCTCGTCGTCGGTCAGGCCTTCCGGGTCTTTCCAGAGGGCGATGTCCGTGGTCATGTTGACCTCTTGCGGCATCCAGTGGTTGGCGCAGCCGTCGAGGTATTTCTGCCAGGCCCAGTCGTACTTGAAAGGCACGAGCTGGTTGAGGTCGGCGCGGCAGTTGATCATGCGTTTTTCGTCGACCGCGACGCGGGCGGCGGAGCCTTCGAGTTCGGCAAGACCTTCAGCGACGTCCAGTTTGTCCAGCGCAGCTTTGGCGCGGGCAATGGCGTCGGAGTCGTTTGCGCTGACGGCGCGGGCTTCAAGCGCAGCAGCACCACCGGCGCTGTCGAGTTTGTCCATCGCGGCTTCGGAAGCGTGGCCGGCGTTGGCGCCTTTGGCGGGTTCAGCGGCGTCTTCTTTGTCGAATTCGTCCCAGCTCAGCATAGTGAGGAGGCTCCTGCTAGAGGACCGGTTTTACGCGGCCTGTGGATTTCAAAGTATGCGTTGCCAGCGTTGCTGATAGCGGGGCTGGCAACGGGAATAGGTTGGTTGGTTCTGGTTACTACTGTGATTGATCGACGAAGGCGCTAAACGTTGGTTTAGATCGATCAACGAACATGCTGCGAGGGTTGCCTGCGTTGCACCTGCGAAACAAGTCAGCAGAGGCTGATTTCAGAGTGACGGTTTTGCGAGTGCAAGCGGTCATTTTGAGTACCCTGGATGAGCGCGGGATTATACAGATTTTGCCCGGCGCAGGTTCGTCCGTGACGGAATTTGAGGGACGATTTGCCGTCATTTTCCTTTGCGTTAACGCCCGATTCGTGCGTTGGGGAAAACGGCCACTGAATCAGGTTGGATCACGTATCTAGTGTGTCTTCGTGTTGCGAGACACATCATATAGTGCGTCAGATCGCTCGGCAATCGGTTGACAGGCGTCAATGTGTCGCTGCGAATGCGGCGACAGAAGTGGTTGTTTTGCTTTCAGACGGTAATCGTTGCGGATTCAAAGGGCCGCAGCTTCAGCCGCCATTGCATCGGCATTTAACGGCCTGCAATGTTGATGCAAAAATTGGGGCCTAATCGCGACGAATGGCGTTCCGCTCGTGCTCGTGCACGCGAATCGAGCTTCTTTGCAATCAATTGCAATCAACCCCAATCGCCCCCCCAACACACCGCTCAAACACCCGCACCATCCCCTCATAATCACACCCCACCGCATCCACATTCGCCCGTATCCATTCCTCCGCCTCCACCGGCCACCAACTGATCTCAAACCCCGCATTCACAATGATGTGCTCAAACAGAATCCGCTGAGCCCGCCCATTCCCTTCGCGAAATGGATGAATCACGTTCAAATCCCCAAACAGCTCCGCACTCGCCGCAATCAAGCGCCCGCGATCCAGCTCCTGAAACCAGTTCGCGTCGGCCAGTACCTTGAACAGCTTGTTGGCCTCGGGCTCGATGCGGTGGGTCACGCAGAAGTGGGTCTGGTCTTTGGATATGTCGACGGTGCGCAGTTCGCCCGCCCAATCATAGAGATCGGCGAACAGCTGGCGGTGGATGGCTTGCAGGTAGGGCAGGTCGTAGGGAGGAGGGGAGAAGTCGATGGCTTCGGCGGCGACTTCGGACAGGTCGCGTTCGGCCTGGGCCAGGGTTTTTGCATCGGTGAGGTCGAGGCGGTTGCGCAGCACGGTGCTGCCGGGCGGACAGTAAGGGTCTTGTCCGACGCCGTATTTGTCGACCATCAGGCCTGTTTTTTGCGGTAGCTGTTGAGCAGCTCTTCCCGAGAGGGCAGGCGGCGTTCGGAGTCGGCGGGCGAGCTCTCGAAACCTTCCAGACGCAGGCTGGCGGCGTAGTTGGAGCGGCGCGTTCTGGCGCAATAGGCTTTTTTGGACTCTAGCGAGGCAGCTGGCATGGGCATTCTCCTGGCTGGGAATGAGGGGAGTGTAACGCAAGAAGGCCCCGCGCCCTAGGGGACGCGGAGCCTTCAATCAGGGAGTCACCCGAAGGTGACGCTTGACGCGCTGCTTACTGGCAGGCTTCGCAGTCCGGCTCGTCGATCGCGCAGGCTTTTGGCACTGGCGCTGGGCCGGCCGGTGCGGCTTCGGCTGGACGCGGGGCGGTGATCGCCGAGTCGTCCGGGCCGTGGCCACCGCTGGAAACGGCGTTCAGCTTGCCGGTGTTGATGGTCGACTTCTCGGTGCTGGTCGCGGCCAGGGCACGGAGGTAGTAAGTGGTTTTCAGACCACGGTACCAGGCCATGCGGTAGGTCACGTCCAGCTTCTTGCCCGAGGCGCCGGCGATGTACAGGTTCAGCGACTGCGCCTGGTCGATCCACTTCTGACGACGGCTGGCCGCGTCAACGATCCACTTGGTGTCCACTTCGAAGGCGGTCGCGTAGAGGTCTTTCAACTCCTGCGGGATGCGCTCGATCTGCTGCACCGAACCGTCGTAGTACTTCAGGTCGTTGATCATGACCGAGTCCCACAGGTCGCGGGCTTTCAGGTCGCGAACCAGGTACGGGTTGATCACGGTGAATTCGCCCGACAGGTTCGATTTCACGTACAGGTTCTGGTAGGTCGGTTCGATCGACTGCGACACGCCGGTGATGTTGGCGATGGTCGCGGTCGGTGCGATGGCCATGATGTTCGAGTTACGAATGCCTTTCTGAACGCGAGCACGCACAGGCGCCCAGTCCAGGCTTTCTTCCAGGTCGACGTCGATGTACTTCTGGCCACGCTGCTCGATCAGGATCTGTTGCGAATCCAGCGGCAGGATGCCTTTGGACCACAGCGAACCCTGGAACGTCTCGTAGGCACCGCGCTCGTCCGCCAGATCGCAGGAGGCCTGGATCGCGTAGTAGCTGACGGCTTCCATCGAGCGGTCGGCAAATTCCACGGCGGCATCGGAGCCGTAAGGAATGTGCTGCAGGTACAGCGCGTCCTGGAAGCCCATGATGCCCAGACCGACCGGACGGTGACGGAAGTTGGAGTTCTTCGCTTGCGGCACCGAGTAGTAGTTGATGTCGATCACGTTATCGAGCATGCGCACGGCAACGTCGATGGTGCGCTTGAGCTTGTCGGTGTCCAGCTTGCCGTCGACGATGTGGTTCGGCAGGTTGATCGAGCCTAGGTTGCAGACCGCGATCTCGTCCTTGTTGGTGTTCAGGGTGATCTCGGTGCACAGGTTCGAGCTGTGAACCACGCCCACGTGCTGCTGCGGGCTGCGCAGGTTGCACGGGTCCTTGAACGTCAGCCATGGGTGGCCGGTTTCGAACAGCATGGACAGCATTTTGCGCCACAGGTCTTTGGCCTGAATGGTCTTGAACAGCTTGACCTTGCCCGGGTACTCGGTCAGCGCTTCGTAGTACTCGTAGCGCTCTTCGAAGGCTTTACCGGTCAGGTCGTGCAGATCAGGGACTTCGGACGGCGAGAACAGGGTCCACTTGCCGTCGTCGAAGACACGCTTCATGAACAGGTCAGGGATCCAGTTGGCGGTGTTCATGTCGTGGGTACGACGACGATCATCACCGGTGTTCTTGCGCAGCTCGATGAACTCTTCGATGTCCATGTGCCAGGTTTCCAGGTACGCACAGACAGCGCCTTTGCGCTTGCCGCCCTGGTTGACTGCTACGGCGGTGTCGTTGACCACTTTCAAGAAAGGCACGACGCCCTGGGATTTGCCGTTGGTGCCCTTGATGTAAGAGCCCAGCGCGCGAACCGGGGTCCAGTCGTTGCCCAGACCGCCTGCGAATTTGGACAGCATGGCGTTGTCGTGGATGGCGTGGTAAATGCCCGACAGGTCATCCGGAACGGTGGTCAGGTAGCAGCTCGACAGCTGTGGACGCAGGGTGCCGGCGTTGAACAGTGTCGGGGTCGAGGCCATGTAGTCGAAGGACGACAACAGGTTGTAGAACTCGATGGCGCGGTCTTCGCGGGCTTTCTCTTCGATCGCCAGGCCCATGGCCACACGCATGAAGAAGATCTGCGGCAGTTCGAAACGGATACCGTCTTTATGGATGAAGTAACGGTCGTACAGGGTTTGCAGGCCCAGGTAGGTGAACTGCTGATCGCGCTCGTGGTTGATCGCCTTGCCCAGTTTTTCCAGGTCGAATTCGGCCAGCACAGGGTTCAGCAGTTCGAACTGGATGCCTTTCTCGATGTAAGCCGGCAGCGCCTTGGCATACATGTCGACCATTTCGTGGTGGGTGGCGCTTTCGGCGACACCGAGGAAACCCAGGCCTTCGGCACGCAGGGTGTCCATCAGCAGGCGGGCGGTGACGAACGAGTAGTTCGGCTCACGCTCGACCAGGGTACGCGCGGTCATCACCAGTGCGGTGTTGACGTCGGTCAGCGCAACGCCGTCGTACAGGTTCTTCAGGGTTTCGCTCTGGATCAGGTCGGCATCGACCTCGGCCAGGCCTTCGCACGCTTCGGTGACGATGGTGTTCAGGCGGCCCATGTCCAGCGGCGCGAGGCTGCCGTCTTTGGCGGTGATGCGAATCGACGGGTGCGCCTGCACGGGAGTTTCGCCAGCGGTGCGACCGGCACGCTCCTTGGAGCGCTCGTTGCGGTAGATCACGTAGTCGCGGGCAACTTTCTGCTCGCCGGCGCGCATCAGCGCCAGTTCGACCTGATCCTGGATTTCTTCGATGTGGATGGTGCCGCCCGACGGCATGCGGCGCTTGAAGGTCGCGGAGACCTGTTCGGTCAGGCGCGCAACGGTGTCGTGGATACGCGACGAAGCGGCAGCGGTGCCGCCTTCAACTGCGAGAAAGGCCTTGGTGATGGCGACGGTGATCTTGTCATCGGTGTACGCAACGACAGTGCCGTTACGCTTGATCACACGCAGCTGACCCGGCGCGGTGGCGGACAGGTCCTGCTGGGTCGCACCTGTCTGCGGCGCGGTGGCCTGCGGATTCTCGCGAGTTGTGTCGGTTTGCATGGGTGTCTCCACGTTCTCTAAGTTTGTTTGGGCGCCAAGTGCACGCCCACCGTTTCGTCTTGCGGCAGTGAACTGACAAACGTCAGGCCATGACTTCAGGACGAATGGGAAGGTGGATTTACCCTCCCTGGCGTTGAAGTCGAAAAGGGTGCCGGACTTGAGCCCGTCACCCGAAAAACTGTTGCAGAATGCGCATGTGATGTTGCAACTCGTGTACCGCTGCACGCAGATCCCAAGGCTGGGTGGTCTGCCATTCGCGCTGGCGGGGTAGAGCGGTAGATTCGGGGGTTATTCAGCCCTTCGTACACAGGTAACGCGCGAGAAAAAAACCTTGAAATCGCGCCACGACTTGTGTTTGTGATTTCGGCGAAAACGCTACATGTAGGGTCTCCGCCGTCGAAGGGCTACAAGATATGCGTTTCGGACACTTACTGCAACGCATGACCTGTGGATAAAGCTGTGTGTAATTTGTGTGTGAAACAGGGAAATCCCGTGTAGGCCGCATGGCGTCTGGCATGAGCGCTTTGTCGGCGGCCAAAATCATTTTTGCGGATTTCAGCGGGCGTTAACGCTGTCGCAAAAGCCCGATGCGCAAGCACTATCAATAAGAAAAAACAAGGAGCCTCACCGTGCAGCCACAACCCTGGCAGGTGCTGATCGTCGAGGATGACCAGCGGCTGGCCGAGCTCACCCGCGACTACCTCGAAAACAACGGCCTGCGCGTGAGCCTGGAAGGGGACGGCGCGCGGGCGGCCCGGCGCATCATCGACGAGCAGCCGGATCTGGTGATCCTCGACCTCATGCTCCCCGGCGAAGACGGCCTGAGCATCTGCCGCAAAGTGCGCAGCCACTACGACGGCCCGATCCTGATGCTCACCGCGCGCACCGACGACAGTGATCAGATCCAGGGCCTGGACATGGGCGCCGACGATTACGTGGGTAAGCCGGTGCATCCCCGGGTGCTGCTCGCGCGCATCCATGCGTTGTTGCGGCGCAGCGAGGCACCCGAAAGCCCCGCCGAGGAACCGCACCGGCTGGAATTCGGCGCGCTGGTGGTGGATAACGCCCTGCGCGAGGCCTGGCTCAACGACCAGAGCGTCGAGCTGACCAGCGCCGAATTCGACCTGTTGTGGCTGTTGGTCGCCAACGCGGGGCGCATCCTTTCCCGCGAAGAAATCTTCACGGCCCTGCGCGGCGTCGGCTATGACGGCCAGGACCGCTCCATCGACGTGCGCATCTCGAAAATCCGCCCGCGCATCGGCGACGACCCCGATCACCCGCGCCTGATCAAGACCGTGCGCAACAAAGGTTATCTGTTCGTGCCCCACGCGGCCGCGCAACTGCAATCCCTCAAGCGCGACGGCTGACCGATGAATTCCATCTTCCTGCGCATTTATGGCGGCATGCTCGGCGTTCTGGTGCTGGTGGCGTTGCTGGGTGTGCTGACTCTGCATCTGGTCAACGCCGTGCGCGCCGAGCAGTACCGCGAGCAGTTGGCCCACGGCACCTTTACGTTGATGGCCGACAACCTGCGCGGCATGGACAGCATCGAACGCACCCGAGCCCTCGCGGTGTGGGAGCGCTTGCTGGGCATCCCGCTGACCCTGGAAACCGCCGAGCACGCGCACTTGGATGGCAGCGCGCGGAGCCGATTGGGTCGCGGGCAGGTGGTGGTCGAGCAGACCGGACCCCATGCCGCGCAGGTGTTTCGGGAGGTCGAGCCGGCGATGTCGGGCAATCCGTCCAGCGGCTTGCTGCTGACCGGCGAGGTGCGGCAGATCAGCGAGCAACTGGCCCGCGCCACGATCTTTCTGTTGCTCGACGAACTGGTGCGTCTGCCGGTCGATGAGCAGCCGGCGCGGCTGGAAGCGTTGCGCCAGAGCAAAGGTTTCGGCTTCGACATGCAGCTGATCCGCCTGGAGAAGCTGGATGTGGACGATGACCAGCGTCGGCGCATCGACGAGGGCGATACGGTGATGGCGTTGGGCAAGGGCGGCGATTCGATCCGCGTGCTGTCCGGCGTCGGCGAAACCCCGTGGGTGCTGGAGATCGGCCCGCTGTTCCAGATGAACCCCTATCCGCCGGAGCTGCTGATCCTCATCGCGTTTCTCGGTCTGTGCCTGATCGGTCTGGTGGTTTATTTGCTGGTGCGTCGGCTCGAGCATCGGCTGCGCGGGCTGGAAGCGGCGGCCACGCAGATCGCCCAGGGCAGCCTGGAAACCCGCGTGCCCGCCGCGGGCGCGGACTCGGTCGGACGGCTGGCGTCGGCGTTCAACGGCATGGCCGAGCACCTGCAGCGTTCGCTGATGATCCAGCGCGAACTGGTCCGTGCGGTGTCCCACGAGCTGCGCACGCCGGTGGCGCGGTTGCGTTTCGGGCTGGAAATGATCAACGACGCCACGACCCCGGAAGCGCGGCAAAAATACATGGTCGGCATGGACAGCGATATCCAGGACCTCGACAAGCTGGTCGACGAGATGCTCACCTACGCGCGCCTGGAGCAGGGCGCGCCGACCCTGAATTTCCAGCGCATCGACCTCGACGCCCTGATCGAGCAGGTGATTGCCGAACTGGCGCCGCTGCGGCCGCATATCAGTGTCAGGCGGGGGGAGTGCGTTGATGCGCTGCATCGTGTCGGATCGGACGGCGAGCATTGGGTGGAGGCCGAGCCGCGTTACTTGCACCGGGCGCTGCAGAATCTGCTGAGCAACGCCATGCGCCATGCCGAGTCGGAGGTGCGGATTGGTTATGAACTGGGTGAGGAGCGCTGTCGCATCGACGTCGAGGATGACGGCCCCGGCGTGCCGGAAAGTGCCTGGGAGCGGATCTTCACGCCGTTCATGCGCCTGGACGACAGCCGCACCCGGGCGTCGGGCGGGCACGGTTTGGGGTTGTCGATTGTGCGCCGCATCATTCATTGGCACGGCGGGCGCGCGCTGATCGGGCGCAGCCAGACCCTCGGCGGCGCGTGTTTCAGCCTGGCCTGGCCCCGGCAGCAGGGGGAGGCGTGATGTTCGACGGGCCGCTGGCCGGGTTTGCTCGCACGGTGGTGGTCGATGAAACACGGGCTGTGCTGCCGTTGACCGAGCTGTTGCGGGATAAGGCTCTGGATCGCTTGCTGCTGAAGGTGTATGGGCCGGAGTTGGTAAGGGAGCAGTTGCCGGTGCTGGTGTCGCAGTGGATGAAGTACTACGCGATGCAGCTGATTCCGCCGGTGGTGGTGGCGAGTCTGGCCCATGGCATGGGGTGGCCGCTGGGGCTGGATCGGCTGAGTTTCGCCCTGCACGAACGGGGGTTTCTGGATGGGGTGAGGTTTGACGGGGCCGTGACGCAGGTGCCGTCTTCGGATAACCCGTTCGAGCGTTTCACGCCGCTGCTGGAGAATCTGCAGCAGGTGATCGACCGCTTGAGTGCCTACGGCGATGTCCCGGCGGCCGTGCTGTGGGGCAACGCCGGGGATTATCTGGAAACCTGCTTGCGGCAGCTGTCCGCGGCGAGCGACGTTGCTCTTGGTGCTGGGTATGGCTTGTTGCGTGAAAGGCTGAGGCCGGATGGGCGGCGCAATCCGCTGTTCCAATCCGTTAGCTATATAGAAAGGGATGGGCAAACGGTTCGGCAGCGGCGCACGTGCTGCTGGAGTTATCGGGTGGAATGGGTGGGGCGGTGTGAGCATTGTCCGTTGGGCGCGGCCCTCAGCCCCGAATCGCCACCAGACTCAACAGCTGCCCGTCCTGCACGCTGAACTGTGCTTCCAGCTCCTTGCCGTTATGCCATTCCGCCGACAGGTCGAGTTTCAGCCGCAGCCGCGCGTGGCCGTCGTCTGACCAATCCAGCAACTCGGCGTCCTCGAAATAGAAGCGCTTGAGCACGATGGGGTAGAGGGCCTTGAACAGGCTTTCTTTCAGGGAAAAGGTCAGGGTGACGACCTTGGCTGCTTCATGTTCGGGCCCGGCGTTCAGGCGCTGCAGTTCTGCCGGCGTCAGAATCTCTCCTGCCAGGCGCACGGCGCGCTCGTTGCTCATCAGCTGTTCGACGTCCAGGCCCAATCCGCGCCAGTCCGTTTTGCGCGCCACGATGGCGGCGGCCCAGCCGGTGCTGTGGGTGATCGAGCCGGTGATGTCCGCTGGCCAGATCGGCGCGCGGTCTTCGCCAATCAGCGGGACGTGGGAGCGGCCGTCCAACCGGCTCATCGCCTCCCGCGCGCACAGACGACCGGCGAGGAATTCCGTCTTCCGCTTGGCCACCGACCGCTGAATGGAGGCGGGCGGCTCAATGAGACAGCGCTGAAAATCGCCGTCAATGAGCTTTTGCGGATCGAACCGACTGCTCACCAACACCACATCCGCCAAGCTGTGCGGCAAGGGCCAGTGAGCGGTGAGGGCAGGGCAACAGTCGGGCAGTGTCGGGGATCGAGTCATGCCCGGCATTCTGCCGGAACCGCGGTGTTGGGCGCAAAACCGGTTTGCGGGCAGGCAAACCGTCTTCGCGAGCAAGCTCGCTCCCACAATGGCCTGCGTTGCCCGGGATTTCAGCGTCATGCGCAGGACTGCATTCCAGTGAATGCAAAATCCAAGGTGAGCACAAAACCTGTGGGAGTCAGCTTGCTGACGAATGCGGTGGGTCAGGCGAAGTGGATGGCACAGGCAGAAAGCATTCGCGAGCAAGCTCACTCCTACAGGGGATGTGTGTTGCCCCGAGACTTCAGCGTCATGCACAGAACCTGTGGGAGTCAGCCTGCTGACGAATGCTGTGGGTCAGGCGAGGTGCTGGCACAGGCAGAAAGCATTCGCGAGCAAGCTCACTCCTACAGGAGATGTGTGTTGCCCCGAGACTTCAGCGTCATGCACAAAACCTGTGGGAGTCAGCTTGCTGACGAATGCGGTGGGTCAGGCGAAGTGGATGGCACAGGCAGAAAGCATTCGCGAGCAAGCTCACTCCTACAGTGGATCGGCGTTGGCCGGGGTTTCAGCGTCACGCAAAAAACTGCATTCCAGTGAATGCAAAATCCAAGGCGAGCACAGAACCTGTGGGAGTCAGCTTGCTGACGAATGCGGTGGGTCAGGCGGAGTGGATGGCACAGGCAGAAAGCATCGCGAGCAAGCTCACTCCTACAGGAGATGTGTGTTGCCCCGGATTTCAGCGTTATGCGCAGAACTGCATTCCAGTGAATGCAAAATCAAAGGCGAGCACAGAACCTGTGGGAGTCAGCTTGCTGGCGAATGCTCTGGTCCAGTGCGTGTTCAGGAGGGGTTCAGCGCTGGCTGGGTATGCTCCAAACCGTACCCAACAAGGCGCCTGGCGCCGGAGGACCTGCTCATGCTGACGTTCAACAAGCTCTTTCTGGCGCTGGCGTTTCTTGGCAGCAGCGCGGCGGCGCAAGCGGCTGATGGCAACGCGGACGTGTCCCGCACCGATTTCGGCAAAAACACCGAACGCGCCGACCGCATCAACGGCCTGCGCCGCAGCCTTGCCAGCAGCACTCAGGTCGGCAGATGGAGCCAGGCGTTCAGCCAGCAACCTGTGGATCACCCCTACGCCACCGGCTACGGAAATCTCGCCGCCCGCGTCAACGGCGTGAGCCTGCAAACGGCCAATCTTCCGACCGCTTACCATCCACAGGCGTCCTTGCCAGGCACGGCTAGACTGTTCGACACCTGCTTACCGGTCCGCACCGTGCAGCAACCGCCTTCGCTGAGTCTGAGCGAGAGCCCGCACACCTATTTACCCGTCCACCACGTTTCATAAGCCAATTTTATAAGCCGCCAGCCTGTTTTTCGCGGTGTCTGGATTGCACAATCGCTGCCGGGCTCGTCACACTGCACGCGCTCGGCAGCGTCGTTGAAACTCTTGAAAAAAGAGGGTTGCCTTTGCCTGGGAGAGCGTCATGAAATTGCTGGTTGTCGAAGATGAAGCCCTGCTGCGTCACCACCTGCAGACCCGTTTGACCGAAAGCGGTCACGTCGTCGAAGCGGTGGGCAACGCCGAGGAAGCGTTGTATCAGGCGGGCCAGTTCAACCACGATCTGGCGGTCATCGACCTGGGCCTGCCGGGCGTTGGCGGTCTCGACCTGATCCGTCAACTGCGCGTGCAGAACAAGGCGTTCCCGATCCTCATCCTGACCGCGCGCGGCAACTGGCAAGACAAAGTCGAAGGCCTGGCCGCCGGCGCCGACGACTACGTGGTCAAGCCGTTCCAGTTCGAAGAACTCGAAGCGCGCCTCAACGCCCTGCTGCGCCGTTCCAGCGGTTTCACCCACTCCACCATCGTTGCCGGCCCGCTGAGCCTGGACCTCAACCGCAAGCAGGCGTCCCTGGACGAACAGCCGCTGGCACTGACCGCCTACGAATACCGGATTCTCGAATACCTCATGCGCCACCACCAGCAAGTGGTGCCCAAGGAACGCCTGATGGAACAGCTGTACCCCGATGACGACGAGCGCGATCCTAACGTGATCGAAGTGCTGGTCGGCCGGCTGCGGCGCAAGCTCGAAGGGCCTGCCGGCTTCAAACCGATCGACACCGTGCGCGGCCTGGGCTACCTGTTTACCGAGCGCTGTACATGATCCGTTCGCTGCGCCTGCGTCTGATGCTGGGCGCCGCGACCTTGGCCGTCATCTTCATGCTCCTCATGCTGCCGGCGCTGCAAAGCGCTTTCAGCCTGGCCCTGGAAAGCTCCATCGAAAAACGTCTGGCGTCGGACGTCACCACGCTGATCTCCGCCGCCCGTGTCGAAGACGACCACCTGCTGATGCCGTCGTTACTGCCCGGCGAGCAGTTCGCCCTGCCCGACAGTCGCTTGCTCGGCTACATCTATAACCGCGCCGGCAAACTGGTGTGGCGCTCCCGGGCCACCGAAGACGAGGCCATCGACTACCAGCCGCGCTACGACGGCCGCGGCAACGAATTCGCCAAGATCCGCCAACCCAACGGCGAAGAGTTCTTCGTCTACGACGTCGAAATCAAACTGCTCGGCGGGCGTAATGCCGCCTACAGCATCGTCGCCCTGCAACCGGTGCGCGAATACCAGGAAACCATCTCCGGCCTGCGCGAAAAACTCTACTTGGGTTTCGGCGGCGCGCTGCTGGTCCTGCTGATCCTGCTGTGGGGCGGGCTGACCTGGGGTCTGCGTGCGCTGCGGGGCATGAGTCAGGAACTGGATCAGGTCGAGGCCGGCTCGCGGGAAAGCCTCAGCGAAGAACACCCCAGCGAACTGCTGCGCCTGACCGACTCCCTCAACCGCCTGCTGCGCAGCGAACGTGAGCAACGCATTCGTTATCGCGACTCCCTCGACGATCTCGCCCACAGCCTGAAAACCCCGCTCGCGGTGCTACAAGGCGTCAGCGAGCAGATCGCCAAACGGCCGGAAGACCTGGAGCAGGCGCGGATTCTGCAATCGCAGATCGAGCGCATGAGCCAGCAGATCAGCTACCAATTGCAGCGCGCCAGCCTGCGAAAAAGCGGGCTGGTGCGCTATCACGTGGCCCTGAAACCCGTGGTGCAGAGCCTGTGCAACACGCTGGAAAAGGTCTACCGCGACAAGCGCGTCAACGTGGTGCTCGACCTGCCGGACAATTGCCAGGTGCAGATGGAAGAGGGCGCCTTGCTGGAGATGCTCGGCAACCTGCTGGAAAACGCCTACCGCCTGTGCCTCGGTGAGGTTCGCGTGAGCTGGCGGTCATCGATGATGGGCGACGAGCTGTGCATCGAAGACGACGGCCCGGGCGTCCCGGAAGGTCAGCGCGCACGGATTCTCGAACGCGGCGAGCGGCTGGACACGCAAAACCCGGGGCAGGGCATCGGTCTGGCGGTGGTCAAGGACATCATCGAAAGCTACGGCGCGCGGCTCACTCTGGGCGATTCGGAATTGGGCGGCGCGGCGTTCCGCATCCAGTTCGCCATTTAATTTCCGCCCCAGGCACTCCCATCAAGGCGGATACCCGCCAGTGTGGCGGACGATTTGCCGGCAAACGGCGGAAAACCGCCACCCTCTTTCGGCCAACGGGTCTATCGTTAACCAGCCGGTTCACGGAATCCGGGCCTGTCACACGATTTGACAACTCTGGCACGGTGCTTGCGATGCACTGGGCAGAGGTCTGCCGCGCGCAGCTCGACAAAAACAAATCCCTCCGAGCAGGAGGGTTCGCACTTTAGGCGTCTCTGCAACCGGAATGTTGCAGACCGATGCTCTTGAGGAAACTGCAATGACGACTCGTCAGCCCATCTATAAATCCCTGTACGCCCAGGTGATCGTCGCGATCATCGTCGGTATCGCCCTCGGTCACTGGTACCCCGAAACTGCCGTAACGCTCAAACCGCTGGGTGACGGGTTCATCAAACTGATCAAAATGGTCATTGCACCGATCATCTTCTGCACCGTCGTCAGCGGCATCGCTGGCATGCAGAGCATGAAATCCGTGGGCAAGACCGGCGGCTACGCGCTGCTCTACTTCGAAATCGTTTCGACCATCTCGCTGATCATCGGCCTGATCGTGGTCAACGTCGTCCAGCCGGGCGCCGGCATGAACATCGACGTGTCCACCCTCGACGCTTCCAAGGTCGCGGCCTACGTGACCGCCGGTAAAGACCAGAGCATCGTCGGCTTCATCCTCAACGTCATCCCGAACACCATCGTCGGCGCGTTCGCCAACGGCGACATCCTGCAAGTGCTGATGTTCTCAGTGATCTTCGGTTTCGCCCTGCACCGCCTCGGCGCCTACGGCAAGCCGATCCTGGACTTCATCGATCGCTTCGCCCACATCATGTTCAACATCATCAACATGATCATGAAGCTCGCCCCGCTGGGCGCGCTGGGTGCCATGGCGTTCACCATCGGTGCCTATGGCGTCAGTTCGCTGGTGCAGCTCGGCCAACTGATGCTGTGCTTCTACATCACCTGCCTGCTGTTCGTGCTGGTGGTGCTCGGTGCCATCGCTCGCGCTCACGGCTTCAGCATCCTCAAGCTGATCAAGTACATCCGCGAAGAACTGTTGATCGTGCTGGGTACCTCGTCGTCCGAGTCGGCACTGCCACGCATGCTGATCAAGATGGAGCGTCTGGGCGCGAAGAAATCCGTTGTGGGTCTGGTGATCCCGACCGGTTACTCGTTCAACCTCGACGGTACCTCGATCTACCTGACCATGGCTGCGGTGTTCATCGCTCAGGCCACCAACACCCACATGGACATCACCCATCAGATCACCCTGTTGCTGGTGCTGCTGCTGTCGTCCAAAGGTGCGGCAGGCGTGACCGGTTCCGGCTTCATCGTACTGGCCGCCACCCTGTCTGCCGTCGGCACGCTGCCGGTCGCCGGTCTGGCGCTGATCCTGGGCATCGACCGCTTCATGTCCGAAGCCCGCGCCCTGACCAACCTGTGCGGTAACGCCGTGGCAACCCTGGTTGTCGCCAAGTGGGTCGGTGAGCTGGACGTTCCGCAGATGCAGTCCGAGCTGGCGTCTGGCGGTCGTGCCATCGACAACACCGCTCCGACTGACGACTTGGGTGTGGCCGAAACGGCGCCTACCCCTGTCGTACGTTCGTAAGCTGCGTTCGTAACACGCGTCAGCGGTAAAAGTTGTTGAAAAAGCCTGTCTTCGGACAGGCTTTTTTTATGGGCGAATCGCACCTACTCTGAGCCCCTTGCCGGCCATCTGAGAACGCCCCATGCACGGTCCGCTGTCATCGCTCAAAGTCCTCGATTTCTCGACGCTGCTGCCCGGGCCATTCGCTTCGCTGCTGCTGGCGGACATGGGCGCCGAGGTGCTGCGCATCGAGTCGCCCACCCGCCCGGACCTGCTGCGGGAATTGCCGCCCCACGACCATGGCGTTTCAGCCAGCCACGCCTACCTCAACCGCAACAAACGCAGCCTGGCGCTGGACCTCAAACAGCCTCAGGCCATCGAGGTGATCAAGCGATTGGTGGCGGATTACGACATCGTGTTGGAGCAGTTTCGGCCCGGCGTGATGGAGCGGCTGGGGATTGGCTATGAGGCGTTGAAGGCGATCAATCCCCGGCTGATCTACGTCGCCATCACCGGTTACGGCCAGACCGGGCCCTACCGTAATCGCGCCGGCCACGACATCAATTACATGGCCGTGGCAGGGCTGGCCAGCCACACCGGGCGCCAGGACGGCGGGCCGTTGCCCTTGGGCGTGCAGGTCGCGGATGTCGCCGGTGGTTCGTTGCATGGGGTCATCGGTTTGCTCGCGGCGGTGGTCGCGCGCCATCAAACCGGGCAGGGCCAGTACGTCGACGTTAGCATGACCGATTGCGCGTTCAGCCTGAATGCCCTGGCGGGCGCGGGGTATCTGGCGGCCGGTGTTGAGCCCGATCGGGAGACGCAGATGCTCAACGGCGGCAGCTTCTACGATTACTACCGCAGCCGCGACGGCAGGTGGTTTTCGGTGGGAGGGCTGGAGCCCGGCTTTCTCCACGGGATGTGTGCCGCGCTGGGACGACCGGAACTGGCGAGGCTTGGGCTGTCGTTTTCGCCCGACGAACAGGCCGCGCTCAAGCGCGAACTGGAAATCGAGTTCGAGCGCCGCAGTTCCGATGAGCTTGAAGCGCTGTTCGCCGACATCGATGCCTGTGTCGAGCCGGTACTAAGTTTCTCCGAAGCCACGCAGCACCCGCACATCCAGGCGCGCGAGATGCTGGCGCAGGTGCCCCGCGGTGACGGCAGCGCTCAACTGCAGATGGCCTGCCCGGTGAAGTTCTCAGAAGGACTGCCCGCGCCCCGGCACATCGGCGTGGCCGTTGGCGCGCACTCTGCGCAGGTGCTGGCCGAAGCGGGGTTCAGCGCGCAGGAGATTGAGTCGATGGGTGAGGCGGAGGTGTTTGGGTGAAATCTGAAGGCCGGGTCAATCGAATGCCCCGGCCTCTCGTGCGCAACCTCAGTGGCTTTAACAACGTCCCGAGTCCACTCCAATCCTGTGGGAGCAAGCTTGCTCGCGACGACTTGCTTGCAGCTCCTTGAGAAATTGCTGACTGCCCTGGCCCCTTCGTGAGCAAGCTCACTCCCACAAGTCCAGCGGCGTTACCAAGGTCCCGAGTCCACCCCGGTCACTCGTGCGCAACCTCAGTGGCTTTAACAAGGTCCCGAGTTCACTGCAACCCTGTGGGAGCGAGCTTGCTCGCGAAGACTTACTTGCAGCCACTTGAGAAAGCGGGGAGTCACTCCACCCGCGTCTCGCCGCTGAACACCAGAATCTCCCGGCAGCGTTTGCACAGGTAGCGCCGGCCTTTGCGCACCAGCTTGTGGCGCTGGGCGGTGAACGGGAAATCGCTCTCCGGGCACGGGCATCGGTAGATGTAGCGGGTCACGCTGCGGCGCTGGATTTCGTAGGTGTGGCAGCGGTTGGGCGGGAGTTCGTAGACGCCGCGCATGATCAGCTGCCATTCCTCGCCGTGGGGCTGACTGGTGTCACCGAACAGTTGATGAGCAACGAGGTGCGCGACCTCGTGGGGGACGGTCTGGCGCAGGAAGTCCTCGCGGTTTTCCAGGTACAGCTGCGGATTGAAGCGCAGCATGTTCTCGTGCAGATGTGCCACGCCGGCCTTCTGACCGCGCAGTTTGACGCTCACGACCGGACGCTTGAAAGGGCGTTTGAAGAAGTCTTCGGCTTGCTGGTAGCAGGATTCGACGCGGGTGTTGAGTGGTTCGAGCATGCTTCATCGGTCTCCAGAGGAGGCGAGTATGCCGCAAAGCTTCTGTGCCGCCAAAACCCAAAGCGCCGAATGGTCACCGGGTACTAACTGGTGAATTCCGGACCGATCCCTACGCCCCACAGCACCACGGTAAACGCCATGATCGCCACCAACACCACCAGCCCGACCGCGAGCACCGAGCTTGAGAACATGAAGCCTTCGTCCGGGTGCACGCCCATGAACACCGGCAAACCGACGTACAGCAGGTACACCGTGTAGCAGACCGCCGCCAGCCCGACCATCATCCCCAGCCACATGTGCGGGTACAGCGCGGCCAGCCCGCCGAGGAACAGCGGCGTCGCCGTGTAGGTCGCGAAGGCCACGCAGCGCGCCAGGCTGGGTGTCGCGTCATAGGTGCGCGCCATCCAGTGGATGAAGCCGCCCATGACGCCGACGCCGGCGAGCATGGCGATGTACGACATCAGCGCCATCCACACCGCGCTATCGCTGGTCAGCATGACCGGCGCGCGGTCGCCGATCTGCCAGCCCACCTGGGTCGTGCCGATGTACGCCGACACCGCCGGGATCGCCGCCAGGATCAGCGTGTGGGTGAAGTACATATGGCCGATGCTTTCTTCACCTTCGCCGCGTATCTGTTGCCATTCCTGATCGGGGTGGGTGAACAGCCCCAAGACGTGATGGATCATGTCCGTTACTCCCGTGATGTGTGCCAGCGCTTGCGACGCAGCGCCTGACCGCCAGATGCCGTCAGGACAAGGTCACAGTCGAGCAAGGAAAGTGGCTGCGACCTCTCAGGTCAGTATAGAAAGCTGAGCACCCGTAAACCGGATGCGTTAGAGCGATTGAGGCGTTCAAAGGCGCTGTTAATAGCGGTTGGCGATCAAGGGCCCTACAAATCGACGGTGGTTCCACCCGCGACAGCCATTACCCGAGCCGGTCTTTTTGCGTAAAATGCCGACCCTTTCCCCACGTCTCTTCCCACCACAGCGAGCGGATACCAGCGCCATGGGCACCCTTTCAGTCAATCAGAACAAACTGCAGAAGCGTCTGCGTCGGCTCGCGGGCGAAGCGGTGGCCGACTACAACATGATTGAAGAGGGCGACAAGGTGATGGTCTGCCTGTCCGGCGGCAAAGACAGTTACACGCTGCTGGATGTGCTGCTGCATTTGCAGAAAGTCGCGCCGATCAAGTTCGACATCGTCGCGGTGAACATGGACCAGAAACAGCCGGGCTTTCCCGAGCACGTCCTGCCGGCGTACCTGGAGCAACTGGGCGTCGAGTACCACATCGTCGAGAAAGACACCTATTCGGTGGTCAAGGAACTGGTGCCCGAGGGCCGGACCACGTGCTCGCTGTGTTCGCGCCTGCGTCGAGGCACGCTGTATACGTTTGCGGATGAAATCGGCGCGACCAAGATGGCGCTGGGTCACCACCGGGACGACATCGTCGAGACGTTTTTCCTGAACATGTTTTTCCAGGGCAGCATCAAGGCCATGCCGCCCAAGCTGCGCGCCGACGATGGCCGCAACGTGGTGATTCGTCCGCTGGCCTACTGCGCCGAGAAGGACATTCAGGCGTATTCGGACTTCAAGCAATTCCCGATCATCCCGTGCAACCTGTGCGGCTCCCAGGAAAACCTGCAGCGTCAGGTGGTCAAGGAGATGCTGCAGGAATGGGACCGCAAAACCCCCGGCCGCTCCGACATGATTTTCCGCAGCCTGCAGAACGTCCAGCCCTCGCAACTGGCGGACCGCAACCTGTTCGACTTCACCAACCTGCGCATCGACGAAACCGCCGCCTCGCGGTTTGTGAATGTGGTGAATGTGTAACGCCGACATCCCGGTTCCCGGCTGAAGCCGGTCCTACTACGGTCGCGAGTTCCGTCAGTAGGACCGGCTTCAGCC
>NZ_JASCOY010000059.1:0-34720 GCF_029960075.1 Pseudomonas sp. PS02290 | reverse complement strand
CATCCCGAACTCAGCAGTGAAACGATGCATCGCCGATGGTAGTGTGGGGTTTCCCCATGTGAGAGTAGGTCATCGTCAAGATTAAATTCCAGAACCCCATTTGCGAAAGCAGATGGGGTTTTGTTTTAAGTGAAGGTCATACATTTTCGCTGGAACGTTACATCAGTAACGGATCGGCTACAGAATTTCTTGACGACCATAGAGTGCTGGAACCACCTGATCCCATCCCGAACTCAGCAGTGAAACGGTGCATCGCCGATGGTAGTGTGGGGTTTCCCCATGTGAGAGTAGGTCATCGTCAAGATTGAATTCCGAAACCCCAGTCTGCTTACGCAGACTGGGGTTTTGTCGTTTAAACCGCCGGCACTGAAACGCAGCAGGCCTAGGCTATGAGCGCATCACAGCTCCGGGCACATTCTTCATCGCACCATCAGCAAAGTCCTGTAAAAACTTTCTGAATCCCTCAGCGCTTATCGGGTTGGCATCTGTAGGCTCGGCAACGATGGTCCAAGTAGCGACGCAGCTTGCACGGCCTTTGGGGGCGACCGTCATCGCGGCCCAGAGCCTGCTGACACCTAGATTGTTGTAGATGGTCGTCCATGTCATAAACATCTCGTCGTCGTCACGAGAGTTGAGTTGCTCGACAACCCGCAGACCACCCTCCTTGAATTTCTTGTAACGTATCGACCCAGGACCTTCGCCAACCACTTCGATGCTTTCCAGTTGCGGTATGAAATGGGTGAAACCACCGAAATCGCCTACGATCTTCCAGACCTCACGCGCAGGTGCGTTGATCGAGATTGCAGAAACCACAGGTTCTCCTCCAGGATTGGTAATCAGCGTATCGGGCGAAAGGGAGCCAAGGGTGTTGAGCGGCTGAATAACGTTCATGTTGTTCTCCATAACTTAAGGGGGAGTTGCGTTGGGGTGTATCAGATGAAGGCAATCTCTTTCAGGTACTCGCAGCCTTTGCGCAGCAGTGCCGGGGTTTTCGAGGGGTAGCTTTCGCCCATCCGTTGAACACCCGCATGGGCGTTCTGGTAGGCGATCATTGATATGTCTCCGATGTCTTCCTCAAACCCATCGAGGTAAAAGCCGAGCACGCCGAATAAAGCGTTGCCGCTGTCCACGCGGTTCAATTGGGTTTGCCACTCACTGACGCTGACCATCTCGAAATCACTGCCCGCTTCACGGAACGCGCTGACGTAATTGCTCCAGCTCAACGGCTCCGGGTTGTGGAGGTTGAAGACTGCGTGTGCCGGCTGGTAACGACTGGCGTGAAAGCCAATGAATCGGGCGAGGAAGTCGACAGGCATCAAGTCGAAGGTCATGGAGAAATCCGGGACCTGGCCCAGTTGCATCGACCCCTTGAGCATCAGCATCAGGCGATTCTTGTGCGGCTGGCAGACACCGGTCGTGCTGTTGAAGGCGATATTGCCAGGCCGGTAGATGTTCACCCACGCGCCTCGATCACGGGCTTGCTGCAGGATCCGCTCGGCGACCCACTTGGAGAGGTTGTAGCCGTTCTTGATGTAGATTGGCGGAGTCTCGGCAGCAGGCGCTTCGAGGACGCGACCGTCAGTCCCGACGGCGCTTGAAGCAGAGAGCGTAGATACGAAGTTGAGCACCTTCTTGCTGCGCCCTTCACACAGCTTCAGGCATTCGAAAATCGGCTCGACGTTATCCTTGGCCAGCGTCTCGTAGTCCTGAACGTGGTTGACGTTGGCAGCGTTGTGCACCAGCGCGCCAAACTCGCGATCAAGCCGCTCATATACCTGGTTACTCAGCCCGAGCTGTGGCCGCGTGACGTCGGCGGCATAAACCCGTACGCGCGCCAGATCCAGATGATCGAGACGGTTTTCGCGCAGTGCCTGGATAAAGCGGTCTTGGGCCGTCATCCCTGCGCTTTCACGTACCAGACACGCAACCTCGGTTGCGCCCCATGCCAACAGCGCTTCGACGATGTGAACACCGAGAAAACCATTGGCGCCGGTGACGATGACTTTGTGTACGTCGCCCATGCGCTCCACAGGCAGTACCGGCAGCTCGAAGGGCGCCGAAGCATCCCGGAAGGCTTGCGGGCTGACGGTCCATGAGGTGGTGCCGTCGCTGTCGAGCAGCGACGCCAGATTGGTCAGCGTTGGCGCCTCAATGAAGCGGTTGATCGGAATGCTGCGGCCGAACCGTTCGCGAATCCCCAGCAGCATTTGCGACAGCAGGATCGAATGGCCACCCAGATTGAAGAAGCTCTCGTCAGTTGATATTTCGTCAGGCGGAAGCTCAAGCAGATCGGCCCAAAACGTAAGAAGAAGCCTCTCGTTTTCGGTGTCGGGCAAACGGCGTGGGGCTTGCTCCAGCAGGTTCACTGGCAGCTGCAACAGCGCCTTGCGATCGACCTTGCCGTTGCTGGCAAACGGCATGCTCGCCAACTCCGTGTAGGCGGTCGGCCGCATATAGTCGGGCAACAACCCTGCGACATGGTCCTTGAGCAAATGCCGGGCGGCGTCCGGCTCCACGCCGTGCGGTTGCGCGAGAAAAGCCAGGATGCGTCGCTGGTCGTCAATCACCACCGCGACTTGTCGGTACAGCTGGCTGTCGCGCAGGCAGTGCTCGATCTCCTCGGGCTCTACCCTGAATCCACGGATCTTCACCTGGTTGTCACGTCGCCCGGACAACTCGATGCCCGCGCTCGTCCATTTGCCGATGTCCCCGGTGCGATAGGCGCCCACGCTTTGGCCATCACCCAGCGCGACATTCACGTAGCGCTCATCGGTAAGTCCAGGATTGTTGATGTAACCGAGGCACACGCCTGGACCCACGATGTAGAGCTCGCCGGGTGTCTGGTCCGCGACGGGCTGCATATCCTCGTCGAGAATCAGAACTTGGCTGTTGGCGATCGGGCGACCCAGGTTGCGGTTGCTGCCGCCGGGTTGGAACCGGCCGGCGGTGATCAACACCGTGGCCTCGGTCGGGCCGTACAGGTTGTGGAAGTGACATTGCGCTGCCAGGCGCTCAATCACGTAGGGCTCGCAGACATCACCGCCGGTGCACAAGTGCTTGAGCTTCAGCGGTCGGTCAATCGGCAGGATGCTCAACAACGCTGGAGGCAGAAACGCGTGGCTGAGATTCTGATCCAGCAGCTCGAACAGTTGCAGCGGATCACGACGCTGATCGTCGTTCGCCACGATCAGTTCAGCGCCGCTGAGCAGGGTGGGGAATATGTCGATGACCGACGAATCGAAGCTCAGCGTCGAGAACTGCAGCACCCGGCTGTGTTCGGACAGCTCGACATAGTGGGCGTACCAGGCCGTGAAGTGGCTCAGGTTGCGCTGGCTGAGCATCACGCCTTTTGGGTGTCCGGTCGTGCCCGAGGTGTAGAGCGCCATGCACGGCGCGTCGGTCTCCGGGCGATAGCGCATCAGCGACTGCGCCGTCGGCACGATCTCGATGTGGCTGATATCCAGCCCCGGCACAGCAACCCCCGCCAGCGGGTGAGTCCCATCGTGCAACAGTAAACAGGCATGCGCGTTTTCGAGGATGTACTGCTGACGCTGGAGAGGCTGGCTGGGATCCAGCGGCAGATACACCGCTCCATTGCCCAGAATGGCAAGTATCCCGGCGAACAGCGCCGCAGATTTCGGCATACAAATGCCAATCACCACCGGTTCAACTGAAGCGCGCGGCAGCATGGCCTGAATCTGCGCCTGGATCGCGACGCCGTGTGCGCGGAGTTGGTCGTAGCTGATGCGCTCGCCGTCGATACTCAGCGCAGTGCGCCCTGCGAATTCGCTAAAGCTCCGATCCAGACGTGCGACCAGCGTCTCCTCGGCAACACGCAGCAACTCTGGCGCCGCAGTGAAGTTGAAGCAGTGCTCGAAGGCCAGTCGGTCCAGTCGTAGCACGCTTTCCTGGCGCTCCCCGTGCGGCGGATCGATGCGTTCGGCACGCGCGAAGTACTCCGTATCACGCGAGAACCGGCTGATCAGCAGCGCTACGTTGTCCACCAGCGTTGCGACCGCCGCGTCCCGCAACCCGCGGCCGTTGCCGGAAAGCGTGGCAGCCACGGCATGGCGTGCGATCAAGCGCTGCGCCGTAGCTGTCCCGAGCCAGCACACTATTTCCAGTTCAGGCAGTGCCCGCTCGCTCCCCGGTGTAAGTCCTACCCGGAGACCAAGATGCACGGCTGCCTTGAACGCGCCCCATTCTGCATGGGGCAGTTCCAGCGTGCCGTCCTCAATGATGATCGACGCGTCCTTAAGCGCTGTCAGCGTCAGCTCCAGCGCGGCCGCATCGCGCAGGAGGTGTATCGAATGCCCATGGGCGTCCAGTTCTGCACTTAGCTCACTCATCGCCCGGCTGTAACCGATGAGCACAATTTCCAGGCGCTTCATTGCAAGCCTCCGGCCGGCAGATAGTCGGCAAGGGCGTGCTGGACGCAGGGGGAGTCGAGCATCGAGCTGGAGGTGAAGAAACGCATGATGTTACCCACCAGCGGATGGTGGCGATTGATCGGGAAGCACATCGCCTGTGTTTCTTGCTTCAGCGCCTGCTTGATCGGCTCGGTGACCGGCAGGCTGTCGATCAGAACGAAGTCAAAAGACTTCTGGATGTCATTGGTCAAATACTGAGCAATGAACACGGGGAGGATCTGCGCGATCACTTCCTTGTCCTGTTGGGGCGCTGCGTGCCAGTAGATCCTGACCAGCCGCGACCAGAAGCCGGAGTGCCGTCCTTCATCAAGAAGGTGGTCGGCCATGAGGCCTTTGACGGACTGCTTCACCGTGTCGTCCTTGGCGAACGCGGCTACGTCGTTGGTCACGGTGTTCTCGGCAATCGCTACGCAGATAAGCTCGACCGCGCTGCGCAAGTGGTCTGGCGCCAATGCCAGTGCAGCGGGGATGGCTCTGCTGAGTTCGATTTCCTCCGGCAAAGGGATCGGCTGGATGCCGGTCAATGCGATGGTTTGCTGCATGAAGTCCATTGCCACCAGCGCGTGGTAATCCTCGTCGACGACCACGGTCATGGCGTCGTAGCGGCAAGCGAAGGGAAAGCGAATGGCGAAGTTGTCTTTGGCGATGCTTCGCGCGGTCTTGTCGACGATCTCGGTCTCGAAAATCACGACGTCGTTGATGAACTTGTACAGGCTCTGTACCAGCGCCAGATCGCGCAGATGAGCGCATTCGCGAGTGAACGTCTCGCTTAGCACCAGTGGCTGGCGGCTGAGCGGGTAGATCAGTTTTTCATCGTTTTCGACGATGCGGCGCGGGCGTGTCCGAATCGTCGCACGACCTTCCCAGGCATCAACGAATGACAAGTAGTCTTCGGCTTTCATGATGGCGTCCTTGTGTGGGTATCGAGTCGGTGGCGGAGGAGGGAGGGCTCATGCGCTGACTTCCCGCGCCGTTTCACGCAGGGTCAGTTGCACGGCGTCCCACAGCGCGATGCGGCTGTCGACTGCGGCGACGGCGGCGGCATAGGCCTCGTGCTGGTGCTGTTCATTGCCCGCGACTAGTCTGGTCAGCAACGATTCCGCAGCCGGGCCGTGGTCTTCGGAGTCCACCTCAATGTGGCGTTCCAGGTAGTAGCGAAAGGTCGGTGCCTTGTCGGCAGTGATGCCCCAGTCGTCAAGAATCCGCTGGAACATCTGTGGGATAACGCTTTCGCGACCGTGCAGGAACGCGGCAGCCACGCAATGCGCCGGCGCATTCAGCGCGATGTCGAGGGTGTCCCGGACGAAGTGTGTGGCCGCTCGGCCTGCGCCGACGCTATCGAGCGCGGTTTTGTAGTGAATGCCTTCGCGCAACAGTTCGACGAAATGCTCGATGCGCGCGGTGCTTGCGCCGATCTCGCGCATGGCATCCAGGTAGAGCTCGAAGTGGCTGTAATGATCGTGGCGTCCGGGGCGATCATCCGACTCCTCACCCAACACGATTTCGTTGATGAGCCGTGCTGCCTTCGGGTCTCGCGGCGGCAACCAGGGGAGTCGGGTGCAGGTCAGTTCCTGCTGCAGCCGTTTGGTCAGTGACATAAAGTCCCAGACCGCGAACACATGCACCTCCATGAACCGCTGCAGAGCGTGCAGTGAATCAATTTCGGAAAAAACAGGGTGCGCGCTTAGCACTGATTTCTTTGCGATAAGTTGCTGTTTTAACAGATCCATTTTTACTTCCTTGATGAGATTGAGTGCGTCACACACTCTTTTAATTACCGAAATTAGCGGTCGTCTTAAGTGCCCGTATAAGAGCGGCCGAAATGGACTCCCGTAACTATCGGGCAATAAGAGGCTGCGAACGTTACTTCATTAATGGTCAACAATCGTGCAGGATTTAATAAGGCATGCTCACGTGGTCTATGCCCTCGCTGACCAGCGTTTGTGGACGAATGGCCCATAAGCGTTGCCGGCCAGAAAACGTTAGAACAGTTTCAAATGGTTTCGCAAATACTTTTTAATATAATTAACGGCCTATATAAATCGTGCCCGAGCGTAGGCGATAAAACTTCTTGATTAAGTTTTATTAGGGCGAACGCAACCCTTCCGGCTCATTAATGCCAGAATTGAAATTAATGAACGAATACCTCGTTCAGCGTTGCGCTTTATCGGGCTAATACAGTTTTTTGAGATTTTTTGGTTTGGGCGACATTCGGGGTTTCACTTCAATGTCTCCGCCCAGGGCAATGCTCCTTTTGCCGCTCCATGAGAACTGCTTTCCCTGAACCGGCTGCAGACCGATTCGTCGTTCGAGTGTGCCTGAACACGGCGGTGCACCGCGTCAACGACGGCCAAGTTTCACGATAGGTGCATTAGCGACGGCCGAGTGTGGGACGGCCGGCTTTTAGTCGTAGGAGAGATCAGAAGGAGGGCGTGAGGAGTCGATGCAGAAGGAGAGGGCGGCGATGTTGCTTCAGCCGCCCAGCAAGCCGAGGTGCGTATTGATGATGTGCAGCAGGCGGTCGCGTTGCGAGCTGAGAAAGTCATGAGTGCCGCGGACTTCGATCAACTCGAACTCGCGACGCGTGAACTCTCGCCATTTCATCATGCTGGCGGCTGTAGCGACCGGATCATCGCTGCCGTACAGACCGGTCAACGGGATGTTTAGGCCCTCATCGGCGCAGTGCGACCAGATCTCCGACAGCTTTACGTCGCTGCGCACGACAGGCTCCAGCAGCTTCAGGCGTTTCTTATCCTGCGCGAACGTGTTCGGGAGCACGCCCAACTTGATAAGCGCTTGAATGAAGTCGTCTTGCGGCAGCGTGTGTAGATACGGCCAGGGTTGTCGGCTGTCAGGGCTGCGGCAGCCGGACACGAACAGATGGCGTGTCAGATTCGGGTAATGATTCTGCGCCAGCCTAGCCATTTCATAAGCGACCCGACCGCCGAAGCTATGGCCGTAAAACGCGTGGGGTTCGCTCAGATAGGGCTGCAAGGCGAAGAAGGTGTCTTGCAACAAGGGCGCCCACTGATCGTAGGCCGTTTCCTTGAGCCGACTGCCGTGACCGGGCAGGCGCAGCGTTACCAGCTCGATGTGATCGGCAAGTCCTTCGGACCAGTCACGAAAATGCTCAGGATCGCCTCCTACGTGAGGACAGCAAATCAGGCGTGTTCTGACGGGTTGTCCGGAATTGACGACCATCAGCCATTTGTTCTTTTCGGCTTGCACTCAGCTTCCCCGAGCCTTGATAAAGGCGTCATAACCGTGGAGCCGGGTCCTTCGGCGCATACGCCGTCATGAACGGCGTTCGTTGATCCCTTGTGCTTCTCGGCCGATTAGCCGGTAGCAAGCAAGGTCAAGATTGGATACAGCAGTGAATGTTACTGGGTGACGGCACGTTTTCGTGAGGCCGCTGCAGGTTTTGCCTCTTCCGCCTTACGGGCGCTCAAGTAGGCGTTGATGGCCTCAACACCCCGATTCAAGTGATGAGTCAGCGCCTCGATCGTGGCGTCCACGTCACCGGCACCGGCCATTTCCAGCAATTCGTAGTGGTCGTGCTGGGACACCTTGCCCAGGTTCATTTGCTTGAGATTGAAGCGCAGAAAACGCTCTTCCTCGTTCAAGCCGTCCTCGACCAGTTTGAGCAGGCGGGTGTTGTGCGCCCTGGAATACAGCGCCATGTGGAACTGGCGGTTGAGCGTGCCCATGATGCTGTAGTCGGTTTCGACCTCAAGCTGTTCGATGTACCCACGCGCAGTGCTGATGTCTTCGGCGGTCAGGAGCGGGATCGACTGGCGCAAGGCCTCGGACTCCAACAGGATGCGCAACGCATAGGCATCCGTAGCATCCTCGTTGATCAACGGGGCAACGACCGCACCTTTGTGGGTCTCGACGCGCAGCAACGATTGAGCTTCCAGCTGACGCAGCGCCTCGCGGACGGGCATGCGGCTGACACCGAAAAGCGTCGCCAGCTCTTGCTGGCGCAGTGCGATGCCTGCCGGGAGGCGTCCTTCAAGAATGGCGCTGCGCAGTTTTTCTTCGATGATTGCACGCGCCAGATGCGCAGGCGGCTGCTCATCACCCAGGGTTTCCCGCAGAAATTGCTCTTTCTCAGTCCTGCGCATGCTTGATCTTCTTCGGTTGACCAGTTATTGGATCCAATGAAACACTAGAGACCGCTGCTGTCCTTGTCAAACTTTGATACAAGTTTAGCAGGCGGTCTCGGCGCGGCATTCTACAAGGGATTGAGCGTACAGGTATTGCCATCAATCGGGGATTGAGAACGGGATGCCCGGCCTCGATGACGCAAGTCCTTCGCGGCAACCGAGGCTGGCTTCACAGTCAATCTGTGTCAGATATAACGGCCCGTCACGAAATGCTGCACATCATTGAAACCCGGCGTGGACGCATGCCCGGGTGTCACGAGGGAGTCGATGAACGCTTCGTCCTCGCCAGTGATGTTCACGCTGAGCGCTTTGGTGTAACTGTCCCATTGGTCCTCGGTGCGTGGCCCGACAATGGCAGAGGTCACGGCCTGATTGTTCAGCACCCAAGCGATCGCGAACTCCACCAGACCTACGCCTTTGGCCTGGGTATACGCCTGCAGTTTCTGGGCGATGTGCAACGACTCGCTGCGCCATTCGGTTTCCAGAATGCGCTTGTCCTGACGGCCGGCGCGGGTGCTGCTGTCCGGCGTAACGTCGGGGGCGTACTTGCCACTCAACACGCCGCGCGCCAGCGGGCTGTAGGGTACGACGCCCAAGCCGTAGAACTTCGCCGCAGTGATCTGCTCCAGCTCGGCCTGGCGATTGACGATGTTGTACAGCGGCTGGCTGATCACCGGTTTGTCGACGCCCAGACGCTGAGCGACGTTGACCACTTCAGCGATGCGCCAGCCGCGAAAGTTCGACACGCCCCAGTAACGGATCTTGCCCTCGCGAATCAGATCGCCAATGGCAGACACGGTCACTTCGAGTGGCGTGTTGTGGTCTTCCTTGTGCAGGTAATGAATGTCGATGTAATCGGTGTCGAGACGACGCAGGCTGGATTCGATTTCATTGAAGATGTGCTTGCGGTTCAGGCCGCTGGAGTTGGGTGCAGTGTTGCCCGAGCTGCTGCCGACTTTGGTGGCAAGGACCCACTCGCTGCGCCGTCTGGCGATGGCCTCGCCAACGATTTCCTCAGACCGGCCGGCGTTGTAGACGTTGGCTGTGTCGATGAAGTTGACGCCTTCATCCCAGGCCTTGTCGATGATGCGCAGGGATTCTTCGGTGTCGGTTTGCACGCCGAACATCATGGAGCCCAGTGTCAGCGTTGAAACCTGAAGGCCGGATTGGCCAAGGGTGCGGTATTTCATTGCTCGAATATCCTTTTCGTCGGAGAAGTGGAAATCAGGACAGTCTGGGACAGGCTTGCAAGGCGTCTCGTAAAGACCGATCAGACCGACAGCTCAAGGCCGGACATACTCACCTGTTTGGGCGGGTTTTGAAAAGTGACAAATTGACGGAGCCGCGTGTGGCGAGCGCGGGCTCAGAGCGCGATGTCTGCGTGAGCGAGCTTCGCGTGTCGTCCGGCCAGGAAGCACAATGTGCCGCCCATGGCCGTCAGGCACGCAAGGACATAAAACATGGTCGGCGCCGGGCTATTGATCAATAAGTAGCCGCAGATCACCGGGCTCAACGCTCCGCCGAAGGCCGCCAGATTCTGCGCACCCAAGTAGCTGCCGCGAAGGTGATCGGGCGCGATGGTGTCGACGAACAGGTATTCGGCGGGATAAATGATCATCTCGCCTAACGTGAAGACGAACATCGCAGCACACCAGGCCAGGGTCGTTTCGGCAAAACTGAAGCCGATGAGTCCGATCGCGAACAAGGCTGTCCCGAGGCATATCCAGTACGGCAGTTGCTCGCGCTTCAAGAAACGGCCGATCTGGTACTGCATCAGGATGACTGTTACCGCGTTGCACGCCAGCACGGCTGACAGGATTTTCAACGCCTGTTCCGCCGTATGCGTGACCAGCAGAAACTGCGACAGGTACAACGTATACCGGCCGTGCACGATGGTGCTGAGCAAGCTGCCGCCCGTGAACAGAATCAGTGTGCGGTCGTTTTTCAGCGTGATCAGGGTGTCGAGAAAGCTGCGCGGTGGGTGTTCGGTATCAGCGACTGTGCGCGGGACGCCAAGCATCAGAAAAAGGCTGCAGAACGCGATGGCGCTGGCGATGAAAAACGGCGCCAGCGGCAGGTGCCCGGCAATGACCACGCCGAGCATCGGGCCTGTGGCGTAGCCGATGTTGGTGAGGGTGTAGCGCAGCGAGAACACCTTCGCCCGCTGCCCGATGGGCAGGTTTTCGCTGATGATTGCTTTGGAGCCGATGAGAAACAGCGCCGACGCCGTCTCAGTGATCACCAGCGTGAGTGTCGTCAGGTAGACGTTGTGGGCGAAGGTCAGCAGCGAGAAGCCCACGGCACTGGACAGCATCGCCAGGATCAGCAATTTGCGCTTTTCCAGCCGGTCGATGATGTAACCACCGTACAGCCCCAGCAGCGTAGCGATGAACACCGCGATGCCCATCAGCAGCCCGACGTCTTGCTGGTTGAGTCCCAGTCTTGTGCTGAGGAACAATGACAGCAACGGGCTGGTCATCGCCCGGCTCATGACGATGGTCAGCGAGCAGATCATCAACCGGCGGATGACGAGGGAGTAAGTGGCCACTGGTGTTTTTCCGTCCTTGTTCAAGCCTCGGTACAAATCCTTTGCGGGAGCACCGATAAGGCGCTCCCACATGGGCGGCGTCCGCTGTCCGACCGTTTACTACTGACCTTGATTCATCCCGACCTTGGTCACCGCGCCCTGTTCCAGCTCCCACTTTTTGAGGATTTTGCCGTAGGTGCCGTCGTCGACCATGGCTTGCATCGCTTCGGCGATGGCCGCCGCCAGTTCAGGGTTGGACTTGCTGACGCCCAGGCCGGTGAACTGTTTCGAGATCGCCAGACCGAGCGGCTTGTACGTGTCCTTCTCCTGGGACATCAGGTACGGAATGGTTTCGCTGCCCTGCATCGCGGCGTCAAGCCGGCCCTGACGCAGTTGCGCGCGGGCATCGGCGGAGCCTTCGGAGCCACTGACGATGATCGCCGGCTTGCCTTTCGCTTCGCAGTTTTCCTTGCTCCACGCGGCGATTTCCGCAGGCCAGCTGGTACGGCGGCTGGTGCCGACTTTCTTGCCGCACAAATCGGCCGGCTCGTTCAGATCAGCGTTTTTGGTCAGCGTGTACAGCTGCGGGCCGCTGGCGAAGTAGTCAATGAACGTTACCGACTTCTGCCGCTCGGCCGTGTCAGTCATGCCCGACAGAATGATATCGAAGCGCTTGGTGACCAGGCCGCTGACCATCTGCTCGAAGGCGGTTTCCTGCCATTTGATCTTGACGCCAAGGCGCTCGGCCAGGGCGTTGCCGAGATCCACATCCAGGCCGGTCAGCATATTGGTGCTGGTGTCTTTGAAATCCATCGGCGGGTAGTTCGGCACGATGGCGGCGGTGATTTCGCCCTTGTCCTTGAGGCTGGCGGGCAGCGCGGCGAACACTGACGCGGACGCCATCAGGCCGGCGAGCAAACTGGGGATGAGGATCTTTTTCATGGTCGTTCTCGTTTGTTCTGGTTTAAGTGCGAACGGCAGAAATGAAGCTTTGGGTTCTTGGGTTTTGTGGGCTTATTAGTATGTCTTCCGGGGTGCCGGCCTCCACAATCTGGCCGCCGTCCATGAACACCATCCGGTTGGAAACTTCGCGGGCAAAGCCCAGTTCGTGTGTTACGACGATCATGGTCATGCCGCTGTGCGCCAGGTCCCGCATGACCGACAACACTTCGCCCACCAACTCCGGATCGAGGGCGGAAGTGGGTTCGTCGAACAGCATCAGCTTGGGCCGCATTGCCAGTGCGCGAGCGATGGCGACACGCTGTTGCTGACCGCCGGAAAGCTCGACGGGATAGGAATGACGCTTGTCCGCCAGCCCGACACGGGCCAGCAACTCGGTGGCTTCCTCGGTAGCCTCTTTGGGCGAGCGCTTGAGCACCTGGATCGGGCCTTCGATCACGTTCTGCAAAGCGGTCATGTGCGGGAAGAGATTGAAGCGCTGAAACACCATGCCGGTGCTCAAACGCTGACGGGCAATCTGAGCGTCCGTCAGCTCGTGCAGTTTGTTGCCGACGATGCGGTAGCCCACCAGTTCACCGTCAACCCACAAACCGCCCTTGTCGATTTTTTCGAGCTGATTAACGCACCGCAGCAGCGTGCTCTTGCCCGAGCCCGAGGGCCCGATAATGCACAAAACTTCGCCTTGCTCGACTTCAATGCTGACGTCTTTGAGGGCGTGGAACTGGTCGTAGTATTTGTTCAGGCCGACGGCTTTGACGATGCTTCTCATGCTGATTCTCCTGGGCCTGACTTACGAACGCTTGCCGGCGCCGCGGGCAAAGCGCAGCTCCAGCCGGCTTTGGCCGAACGACAGGACAGTCACCACCGCCAGGTACCAGATCCCTGCGACGATCAGCAGCTCCATGACACGGGCGTTGGCGTAGTAGATGTTCTGCGCGTTGTGCAGCAATTCGGAATACTGGATGACGCTGGCCAGGCTGGTCATCTTCACCATGCCGATGAATTCGTTGCCGACCGGCGGGATGATTACGCGCATGGCCTGGGGCAGAATCACCCGGCGCAGAGCCTGCAGGCGCGGCATGCCGATGGACTTGGCGGCTTCGTACTGACCGGTGTCCACGGACAGCAAGCCTGCGCGCACGACCTCTGCGGTATAAGCGCCCTGATTGATGCTCAGGCCCAGCAATGCGGCAACGAAGGGTGTCATCAGGCTGACCGTGTCGATCTCGAACACGCCGGGAATGCCGATGACCGGGAAGATAAGCGCCAGGTTAAACCACAGCAGCAGCTGCAGAATCAACGGCGTGCCGCGAAACAGCCAGGTGTAGGTGATCGCGACGTAACGCAAAATCGGATTTGCCGACATGCGCATGATGGCCGTGACCACGCCGATCACCACCCCGAGCACCATCGCCAGAATCGACATGACGATCGTGTTCAGCAGTCCCCACAGAATGGCTTCGGAGGTCAGGAACTGGCCGATGTAACTCCACTCGATCTGCCCGTTGGCAAACGCGCGGGCCAGGCCGGCGAGGGCAATGATGATCAGGGCCGCGAAGAAAATGCGCCCGTAATAGCGGCGCGGGACGTGTTCGTACTGGGTGATGTCGAACGCGTTTTCGGTTTTCCTGCGCTCGGCTTGCAGCTGCTCCGCCTGATTCTGATTCATGTGTCTCTCCGAAGCTGTATGCAGACCGTGCCTGCCTGATCTGGGCAACCCTAGCCAGCCTTCCTGCCACGACGTAGGCCCGCCGTTGCAGCATGGAATCGTCCTGGATAGAGGGCAGTTACGAGTTGAAAGTCCTGATCAAAGTGTCAGGTTAATTAATGTTGGATCCGCTTTCGGCTTATGAAGCGGAGTACCCCGTACGCGGTTGCCAATCAGGTTTTTCTGTGTTCATTATTATCAACCGGGCACGTATTTGTTGTGAGTCAGAGCCTGTTGAATCCAATAGGCGAGGTCAATAAGCATTATGGAAACTCCACTTTCCAATTCTGGAAACGTGCCGCCTAAACCGGGAATACGCCCCCCTCTTACTCTCAGCGGAATGGACTTCAAGCTGTTGCGGGTGTTTCAGGCCGTGGTGGAGGCGGGTGGCTTCAGCGCCGCCCAGAACGAGCTGAACGTGGGCCTTGCAGCCATCAGCAAGCAGATCTCGGATCTTGAAATCCGTATCGGCATGCGCCTCTGCACACGTGGTCGGGAAGGGTTTCATCTGACTGAAGAGGGCAAGCTTGTCTATCAGGCGGCTATCGAACTGTTCGCCTCGGTGGACAGTTTTCGCGACCGGATTAGTTCAGCGCAGAATGAGTTGATTGGCGATTTGAGTGTCGGCGTAATTGATAACACTCTGACCGATAAAAGTTCGCCGCTAATTGCCGCGCTTAGAGTAATGCACGATGAAGCGCCCAAAGTCAGACTGCGCCTGCAAGCGTCCCAACTGGATGAAGTCGAGCGCGCAATGGTCGAAGGGCGGGTGAGTCTTGGCATCGTGCCGGTGTATCAGCGGCGCGAAGAGTTTGATTATTTCGAGCTGTACGAAGAGACCTCCCACGCGTATTGCGCAGTGGGGCATCCGCTGTTCGAGGCGGATGACAGCGCCCTGGGCATCGACAGCCTGCGCGCATTCGACATCGTGAATCATCGCTATGCGATCCATCGCGACAAGGCGAGCTTTGTTAATTCGGACAGCCAGTGCGCATCAGCCTCTCAGGTAGAAGCGGTCGCCATGATGATCATGACCGGCCGCTTCATCGGCTTTCTCCCCGAGCACTACACGCGCAATCTGATCCGCGACGGCCTACTCCGCGCCTTGCGCCCCGACCTGATCTTCCTGCGCACGCCCGTCAACCTCATCCTGAGACACAACGCCCCACGAAGCCCGCTGGTCAAGGCGTTCGCGCGGGCGCTGGGGGTGGATTTGAGGGTGGGGCTGTAGGGTAAATGTCACGCGATTGCCGCGAACGTGAGCCCGGTGGCGTGTACCACTTGGCGCATGGTTTTCAACGTGGGATTGCCTTTGGGGGATAGCGCTCGACGAAGGCTTTCATGAGGTATGCCGGCTTTTTCTGCTATGAATGCTATTCCGCCTCGAGCCTCAACAACATGTCTTAACGCTGCAAGAAAGCCGGCATCGCCGCCTTCTTCGTCCAATTCTTCAAATGCAATTCGCAAATACTCCGCTGCGAATGCGGGGTCGTCCCGAATCATCGCAATGACTGTTTCGTCGTGATCACGTGAGCTCGTCATGGCCTTCTCCGCTGATAGTCGTGCCAGCAATCAATGGCTTTAACAATGTCAGATCGCTGGTGGCGCTTATCGCCTCCCAGAAGCAGCAAGATTAGCTGCTTACCTGCCTGGGCGTAGTAAACCCTATAACCCGGTCCGTGATCGACCCGCAATTCCCACACGCCACTTCCAATAGGCTTGCAGTCGCCCAATGCACCTGCAGCGACCCGGTTGATGCGCGTGGTGATTCTGGCTTTCGCGGATCGGTCTTTGAGCTCATCAAGCCATTGCTGATAAAGATCGTCGCCGTTTGCGCTGAGGTAATGTCTGACCTGATTCATGGCGCGAACGATAGCGTTGATGCAATCGATCAATATGCCCGTCTGAACGGATGTGCCCGGTAGGAATTTTCAGCGCGAACGCATGGCCTAGATTTTTCCCCTCCAGGAATCTAGGCCAACCGCGCCTCCGCATGCGCAGATAATCAGCTGCTAAAGCCCGGCAAACCCCAATCTTCCAGCGGAAACTCCGTCAGCGAACCCAAAATCAGGTCGGCGTGCGCGTATTGCTCGATCGGCATGTGTGAGTCCGGTACGGCCACGGCGTACATCCCTGCGGTCTTAGCAGCGGTGACGCCGAAAGGCGAGTCTTCGAACACCACACAATCCTTTGGGTCCACACCCAAGTGGCGCGCCGCAGCCAGGAAGATGTCCGGCGCAGGCTTGGCCGCTGTGACCTCGGCGTGATCCGCCGTCACCACGTCTTTGAACAGCTCAAACCAGGCGCGATGATTGCTCGTCTTCGCGTGGAAATAGTGAAGGGAAGAACTGGTGCCCACCGCAATCGGGATGTTGTGCTCGGCAAGGTGACGCACCAGTGCCTCGGCGCCACGCATCGGCTTGGCGTGCGGGAAACGCTCGTCCAGCATCGGTTGGCGAACGGTCAGGAACTCTTCGGGAGACATCGGCAGCTCGAGCGCGCGGATCACGTATTCGGCGAAATCCTGGGAGCCGCGGCCAATGGAGTGCTGCTTCACGGCCCAGTCGAACGTCTTGCCGTGCCACTTGGCGATGGTGTCGGTCACTTCGGTGTAGATGCCTTCGGTGTCCAGCAGCAGGCCGTCCATGTCGAAGATCACCGCCTTGACCGGACCCTTGGGCTTTTGCACTTCGCTCATCTCATCGATCCCGTTAGCAAATTGGCGTTCAGCCTAACGCTTCGGCGAACGTCGTGGCTAGGCGCAACGGCTGCAAAACGTTCTCGCCAAGTGCTAATCTCGCCGGGCTCTCGGCAGCGCAAGGTGCTGCACGGCCGCTCTGTGTGGCGCCGAAACCCTCCGGGGTCAAGGAAGGCAAGACCTCTCTTCAAGAACGGACATCTTCGAGTCAACACATGAAAAAATCAGTCAACATCGCCGTAGGCGTCATTGTGGTTGCGGGCGTCCTCGTCACCGCTGGCGCCTGGTACACCGGAAAACGGCTGGAAGGCGCGCTCAACGACGCCATCCAGCAAGGCAATCAGCAGCTTCAAGCCGCCTTCGTCGGGCATGAAGGCAAGGCGAGTGTTGAACTCCTTTCTCTGGACCGCCACTTCTTCACCAGCACTGCGCACTACAAGCTGAACATCCAGGACCCCAAATTCAATGACGGGCAGCCGGTCGAGCTGCTGTTTGTCGACAACATCGAGCACGGGCCATTGCCGTGGAGCCGCGTGAAGTCGCTGCAACTGGTGCCGGTGATGGCCGCCAGCAACGTGCAGATCGAGAAGAACGCCTTCTCCGAAAAATGGTTTGCCATGACTAACGGCCAGCCGCCGCTGACCGGCCACTTCAGCATGGGCTACGACCGCGCCGCGTTGGGGCGTGTGGAGTTGCTCCCCTTTGAATTCACCGACCAGACCGGCGCGTTCAAGTTTTCCGGTTTCACCCTGAATGCCTCGGGCTCGGGTGATGGCCAGAAGCTTGAAGCCAACGGTGTGCTGGGCAGCGTCGACGTCACTGCTACTTCTGAAGAAGGTCCGGTGCACCTGACGCTCAAGGATTTCACCTTCAACACCGGTGGCACCAAGGGCAAATCGGGTTTCTACCTGGGCCATACCGACGCGAAAATCGCCTCGGCCACGTTCCAGGCGGCGGGCCAGCCGGCCATTCAGCTCAAGGACTTCGTCAACACCAGTCTGTTGCAGGAAGTGGAAGGCAACCTGAATGCTCAGGTGAGCTACGACATCGGCAATATCAGCTTCAATGGCAACGACATCGGCGCCATGCAGATGCTCTGGAAGTTCGGCAATTTCGACATCGCCTCAACCCAGGCGCTGATGAAGATCTATCAGGAGAAAGTGCAGCCTCAAGCCCAGGCCGCCGCGGCGGTGGGTGAAACCTACACGCCACATTTGAGCCCGGCTGATCAGGCGCTGGTGCAGGCCGAAGTCAGTAAGCTGCTGAGTGCCAAGCCACACATCGAGCTGGAAAAGCTTTCACTGAAAACAGCCAGCGGCGAGAGCCAGTTCAACCTGTCGATGGACTTGGGCAACCCTTCGGCGCTTGATCAGCCGGGCGCGGAATTGCTCAAGCAGTTGCTGACCCAGCTGGACGCCAAACTGGTGCTCTCCAAGCCGATGATCAAGGACCTCGCCGCACTGCGCGCCAAGTCTGCCGGCCTGACCGATCCCGCCGCCGTCGCGCAACAGGCGCAGGCAGCAGCAGAGTCGGTGGGCGGCATGGCGGTCATGTTCCAGGTGGGCAAGGTCGAGGGCGACAACGTCGTGTCCAACCTGCATTACGCCAACGATGTGGTGGACTTCAATGGCGTGAAGATGCCGGCGCAGCAGTTTGCCGCCATGATGATGGGCAAGTTCGTAATGTTCAGCGGCGGCCAGTGAGTCTGTTCCGGCCACCACTGGTGGCCGGGCAATTGGGTCTTATCTGTCTTCAGACGGGCGGCTGGCGCGCGATTTCCGTGGGCGCTTCGTGGCCTTCGCGCTCTGGCTGTACGGTGCGCGAAGACATCTCCGCACGCAGTTGCGGCAGGCATTGCGGATATTGCCGGGCAACAAAACTGATCAAGCGCTCGCGCATGTGGCATCGCGCATCCCAACTGCGCGATGAATCCGCCGAGCTCAACAACACCCGCAATTGCATCGCCTTATCGGTGGTGTCCGTGACCTGCAGCACGCAGACGCGGCCATCCCAGAGGTGCGGGATTTCCTTGCAGATCCGCTCCGCTTCCTCGCGCAATTCCTCCAGGGGCAACGCGTAATCTACCCACAGAAACACCGAGCCAATCAGACTCGACGTGCTGCGCGTCCAGTTCTGGAAGGGCTTTTCGATGAAGTACTGCAACGGAATCACCATCCGCCGCTCATCCCAGATCTTCAGCACCACGTAGGTGCCGCTGATCTCTTCGATGCGACCCCATTCACCCTCGACGATCACCACGTCATCCAGGCGAATCGGCTGAGAGATTGCGATCTGCAGGCCCGCGATCAAGTTGCCGAGCACCGGCTTGGCGGCGAAACCGGCGGCAAGACCCGCGAGCCCTGCCGATGCCAGCAGGCTCGTACCAATCTGCCGCACCGGCGGGAAGCTCATTAGAATTAGCCCGGTGCCGAACAACAGCACCAGCACATTCAGGCAGCGCACCAGCACCCGCACTTGCGTCTGGATGCGGCGGGCTTGCAGGTTGTCTTCGATGTCCAGCGGGTTGCGGATCGCGACCGCTTCGCCAATGGCCTTCACGCAACTCAACGCCAGCCAGGTGAAACCGGCCACCACCAGCATGCCGTTCAAATGCCGCACGCCGTTGATCAACATCAGATCATCGGGGGCAGAGGTCCAGACCGTTTGCAGGGCCAGCAGTGGAATCAGCCACAACGTCGGCGGCTCGGCACGATGAATGAGCTGTTGAGCGAAGACAAAGGACTTGGCGACGCGACGGAGCAATATCAGCGCAATCCAGCGCCCCAACAGCGCGATGCCAATGGCGACGGCGGCGGCCACGAGGGTATTGAGCCACGGGGACGGCAGCGCGTTCAGCCAGGCTTCCGGGAGTACGTGTTCCATAGAGGGGGTCACCAACAGAACGGTTCAAAGGCAAGAGGTGTGAGCTCCCTCGTTGCTCAATGTTCCCTGATCCACCCGCCGCCGCTGAAATCGTGACGGGCTGGAATCAGCGAGCCAGAGCATCCGACACGTTTACTACATGTCGAATGCGCTGACCAGTTCAGGCTAATGTCGGGCGACGCCTGAATGTCTGGCTCATGCTGTAGCGGCCATGGCATTGCGTGCTCGCAACACCATGGCGAAGGCTCGTCTATTACACACGTTGCATCCAGATGCCGGCAGTCCGCGACCGCCGCTCAATCCCAAAAGCGAAGCTCTCAACGCAGCAGACGGAAGGTCTCACGCACATGCGCGGTGAGGGTTGCCGGGTTTTCCATCGCAGCGAAGTGGCCGCCGTGCTCGGCCTCAGCGAAGAACCGCAAGTCGTCGAATCGCGCCTGGGCCCAGCGCCGGGACAGGCGAAGTAGCTCGCCTGGAAACATGCTCACCCCCGCCGGGATAGGTAAGGCGGTAGCAGGGCCTTGCTGCTGCATTTCGCGCATCCCTTCCCAGTAGAAACGGACCGAGCTGGGTCCCGCATTAGGCAGCCAATACAGCATGATGTCGTCGATCAGCGCATCGAGCTCGATGACCCGCTCGGGCTTCCCGTCGCTGTCGGAAGCGTCCTGAAACAGCGCGTAAACCCACGCCGCCAAGCCAACGGGCGAATCCGACAGGGCGAAGCCTATCGACTGCGGCCGGGTGCTGTGCACCTTCATGTAACCGGGCAGCTCCCGCTCATAGTGTTGCGCATCGGCCAACATGCGCTGCTCTTCAGGGGTGGCCTGCGCGATCTCCTCTTCAGTGGGTTGGTACATGACCATGTTCAGGTGAATGCCGACCAGACCAGGCGGACGCATGTGCCCAAGTGCGCTGGTCACGGCCGCCCCCCAATCCCCACCCTGGGCGGCCCAGCGCTGGCCATATCCCAAGCGGTCCATCAATTGCGCCCAGGCCGCAGCGGTTTTACCCACGCCCCAACCCGGCGAACGTGGCTTATCACTGAAACCAAAACCCGGAAGCGCCGGGATCACCAGATGAAACGCGTCGCTGGCCTCGCCGCCATGGGCGGTCGGGTCGGTGAGAGGCCCAATCATCGCCCTGAACTCCAGAATGGAGCCTGGCCAGCCGTGGGTCATCAGCAAGGGCAGGGCGTCAGGGTGAGGCGAGCGTATGTGAAGAAAGTGAATGCCAAGGCCGTCGATCTCGGTCCGGCTGCTGTTCCACTGGTTGAGTTGGGTTTCGGTGGCGCGCCAGTCATAGCCGTTACGCCAGCGCTCGACCAGCGCGCGAATACGCTCAAGCCTGGGCCCCTGGCTGTTGTCGGAGACGGTTTCTGGGTCAGGCCAGCGGGTTTGCGCTAGGCGCTGGGCCAGATCGTCGAGTTGTGTCTGGGGGATATGAAGGGGAAAGGACTCGACAGGGTGGGTCATGGGTTGGTCCCTTGCACGTGGGTACGGGCCAGTGTGTCACGGACGGATGCCCATTCACGTTGGCCATAGCGATCGTTGTCCAGATTGAGCAGCTTGCCGCGCCCACTCATCATGTCTCGCAGGTATTGCATGCCTTGCCAGGCGGGGAATGGCTTTTCACTGGCAGGAGTAAGCGCGCGCACCACGGAGATAAGGGCGGACAGCGTGCCGATATTCCCGGGGCGCAGGGTGCGGTAATGCTGCCCGGTCAGCTCGGTCAGGATGTTGGCAATCTGCGCAGGCGACACACTGTTGCCGGCAATGCGCAGGAAACGCGGCGTGTTGTGATCAAGCGCGGCATCGGCGGTAAAGGCGGCTACGTCGTCCTTGGCAGTGAAGTCCAGTAGCTGTTGCGCATCGCCGAAATGCAGCACTCGGCGGCCGGGAAGCACGATAGGCGCGTCGCCTTCGAGCAGTTCCAGAAACCCACCGTTGAGGATTGAGGTAACGGCGATGTTGGCTGTATCGAGCTGGGTGGCGAAGCGTCGGCGAAGGTCCAGGTTGCGGTTGTCGCCAGGGCGAGTATGGGTGTAGTCGAGCGAATAATCCGAGGGAATGAACCTGGGCACCCCAGCAGCGACAGCGGCCTCCAACAGCCTGCCTTGCTGCTTGATGATCACCTCCTCCAGGCCGTTGAGCGTGGACACCACGCAACCCGCGCCGACGATGGCACCGCGCAGGCCCCGAGCGTCATCCAGGGAAACGGGCGTGACGGTGACGCCGCTGCTGGGTAGACCAGTCAACCGGGCTTGTTCAGTGCCTGGTCGAACCAGTGCGATGACATGGGCGCCGCGCTCAACCAGCGCCCGGACCAGGCGTTGGCCCAAGTCTCCTGATGCGCCAGCAACCACAATCGGTGAAGCAGTAGTGTGATCCACAAAGAGCCTTCCTGGTCGGTGTGAAGGGGGTGAAGAGCGCCGGCTGCCTGCGCCGATTTAACTGAACGTTACCGTTTAGTTGACGCGCAAACAAGAGGTCGGTAAGTTGCCGGCCATGACGTTGATCACGACCAAATCCAAAGGCGGCAGGCCCAGGCAAAGTCAGGCGGGCGAGGCCGAGCGTCGATTGCTGGATGCTGCGCTGCAGCGCTTTCTGGCCAAAGGCGTCGAGGGCACTTCATGCGAAGACATCGCCCGGGCGGCAGGCGCCAGCAAAGCCACTCTCTATGCGCGCTATGCCAATAAAGAGGCGTTGTTCGAAGCCGTGGTGCGGCGCCACGTAGCGACTTTGCTGGTGCCTGCCGAGGCGATTCCCGCGCTCCCGCTCCAAGGCCGCCTGAGGCATGTGGGCCATGGCATCCTCGAACATGCGCTGCAACCCGATACCCTGGCCATGATGCGCCTGGTGATAGCCACTTCCAGTCGGACCCCGCTGCTGGCTGCCGAAGTGAATCGAATCGGGTGGGAAGGCGGATTCACCAGAGTGCGTTCCGCCATCATGGCGGGCCCGGATCAACCCTCGGATCCTGATGCGCTGGCCCTTCAATTCATCGACTTGGTGTTCGCGCCCCATCAGCTCAGAGCGCTGCTGGGTGGAGACCGGGAGCAGCTGACTCAAGCCATTCCCGAACGAGTGGAGTGGGGGCTGAAGTTGGTTCAAGCCGTCGGTCTGCTGGAATGAGTGTTTGGTTTCTATCGGTTCACCAAACAATGGTTCTGAACGGTAAAGAATTTTAAGTGGCGGTCACTTAGCGGTAATCAGCGCAAGCCCTGAATCTTTCACTATGACGGCACCCTATATCGAAGTGCAAAGTTGCCAGCGGGGTGGCATTATCCGCGCTGAATAAAAAGAACAACTGTCTTTAGTAGTGGGCTGAAACTGTTCCCATCCATCGATAGCGCTATCGCTAAATACTCAGCCCTGGAAGGCCTAATCCTTGGGGGGCGGGTTCGTAGTAAGCAGCAGCCGTGACCTCTAGACCGGAATTGATCTCCAGCCTCTGACTCAGGCGACCTTCCATCGGACAACGAAAAAACAAGCAAAATAGTTTGAACTTTTCGTCCGGAATAGATACCGCGAAGCAAGTAACCTATAGCGCCGATAGTGTATGAAAGGACGATTTTTTCCTAAAGTTTTTTTGCGGCAGGCCGAAGTTTAATGCTGTAGGAATGGCATGGAGTGGCCCTCTCCTATGTGAATACCTAAAACTTCAGAGGGCGCCATGCTAAAGAACATATTAATCAACATGACTGTCAGGTCGAAGCTCGTACTCGGCTTCACCCTGGTGATCATATTCACTGTGCTTATTGCCCTCACGGGTTGGACAGGCATCTCCTCACTCAGCGAGCGAAGTGAGCGCGTGTCTGACATCGCGAAGCTCACAACGCTGACGCGGGACATGCGCATCGCCCGGCTGGTCTACGGCCAGAATTCTGACGACGCCAACGCTGCCACCTGGCTAAAAGCCTATGACAACCTCGACAGTCATTTGGCGTATTTGCGCGAAATACTCGACTCCGAGCTCAATATTCCCCACGTTAAAACCGCGACCGCCGCGATGACGGTTTACAAGGGCTTTTACAACGACATCATCAATGCGAGCCATACGCGCGAAGCGAGCCGAGCCGTGTCTGGCAGCGCCGCCGATGAGGCATTGGAGGTGCTGCTGCGCTTGGACACGCTCTCCAATTCGCCCGAGGGCACGGCCGCACAGCGAGATGCCATCGGGCAAGCGCTGACGCTTTTTCAGAAAATGCGCTTTGATGTGCGTGGGTACACCTTCACGCTAAAGCCTGACGCGCAGCAGCTGGCGAACGCTTCAATCGCTGCGGCCGTAAACAACGCCCAATCCCTGCAAGCCGCTGGATTTCAACCTGATGCCATCAAAGGCTTCCAGGCTTCACTGAATAAATACCAGGCTGCCATTGCCCAGTTTTCGGAAGCACAGGCCGCCATTAACCAGGGCCAGGCAGGTATTACCAAAAACATCGAAGTCCTGCTGGCTTCCGCCGATCAGTTGGCGCAGAACCAGGTTTCGCTGCGTATTGAGGATGTGGGCCAAGCCAATAAGATGTTGATCATATGGCTCAGCATTGCGCTCATCATCAGCGCACTGGCTGCATGGGTCATCACCCGCCTCATCGTGGGTCCGCTTCGCGAAGCACTGCAGTTGGCTGATCGAGTCGCCAACGGCGATCTGACGTACAGCGAAGTGACGCAAAGGCGTGACGAGCTGGGCCTGCTGCAAGCCAGCATGCACAGAATGACCACCAACCTGCGGCAGTTGATTGGTGGCCTGCGTGATAGCGTCACTCAGATTGCGAGCGCTGCCGAACAGTTGTCCGCAGTCACCGAGCAGACCAGCGCAGGGGTCAATAGTCAGCGAACCGAAACCGACCAAGTCGCAACAGCCATGAATCAAATGGCCGCCACGGTTCAGGAAGTGGCGAGGAACGCGGAGCAGGCGTCGGATGCAGCGGTCAGCGCCTCCAAAGAAGCCCGCGATGGTGATGCAGTTGTCGCCAAGGCAGTGCTCCAGATTGAAAAACTCGCGACAGAAGTCGGCTATTCGAAAACCGCGATGGATGAGCTCAAGCAAGAGAGCAACAAGATCGGCGGCGTGCTCGACGTGATCAAGGCCGTTGCCGAGCAAACCAACTTGCTGGCACTCAATGCCGCCATCGAAGCGGCGCGCGCTGGCGAAGCCGGCCGAGGTTTTGCGGTGGTTGCGGACGAGGTGAGAAGCCTGGCGCAGCGCACACAAGCGTCGACCGAAGAAATTGCGACATTGATTGGTGGTCTGCACAGCCGAACCGCACAGGTTGCGACCACGCTGGAAAACAGCCGCCTTCTGACTGACAACAGCGTCGAGCTGGCGCGTGATGCGGGCGCTTCGATTGGAAACATCAGTCGCTCCATTTCAACCATCGAATCGATGAACCAGCAAATCGCGGCGTCCGCTGAAGAGCAAAGCGCAGTGGCTGAAGAGATAAACCGCAGTGTTCTCAGTGTGAGGGACATCTCCGAACAGACCGCGTCCGCCAGTGAACAGACAGCAGCGTCAAGCGTCGAACTGGCGCGTTTGGGTGTGCATTTGCAGGGGTTGGTGAGTAAGTTTGTGGTGTGAGCGGCTGGGAAGATGATCATCCAGTCACTGGGAGATCGGGGAGCATCAAACTCCAGCCTATAACTCATCAAGCGAAACCTTGACGCGCTGCGGCGCGGCAAGGCGCTCGCGCGCCACGGAGATCAACGCTTCGTCTTCTTGAGTGAGGAGGACCGGCCGGAACGGGAGTTGACCACGCTCGGCGACGTACTGCAGGGCTTGGCGGATAAGGTCGGACGGAGTAACGCCTAGACGCTCCAGCTCTCGGTAGGCGCGAGCCTTGAGTTCGTCGTCGACGCGAACATTAATGGAAGCCATAGTTTGAGCTCGTAAAGACAAGTGTCGTTACGGCAGATGCATCGTCCATCGTTGGCAAGGCGGTGCGACGGATAGCGCGTACCTTTGAGGATAGATCTAGCGTGGGATTGAGCCGGACACCTTTTACGAACGCTCAGGTACAAAAAAGCCCGCTCAATGGCGGGCTTCTTCGTCTGTAGCGGATTTCCAGAACGCATTGCGCGAACTGGAATCAATAATGGTGCACCTGACGGGATTCGAACCCATGACCCCTGCCTTCGGAGGGCAGTACTCTATCCAGCTGAGCTACAGGTGCAATGCGGGCGCCATAATACTCATCTGGCCCTCGTGCGTCCATGCCGATGACCCGCCGTTCACAATTTAGTGGGACCATATCCAACGGCTTAGGCACCCGCGCATGATGACCGCATACGCATCCCCCAGTTACGCTCATCCGATTAACCCCCACCCCAAGCCCCACCCGTTCTTTTTTTCGAACGCACTATTGTCCTTTAACCCTGTTGTCCCTAGGATTCGTTTGAGATTTCAAACGCCCCGCCCGGCCTTTCTTCTATTCTCCAACAAGGGCCGGCGACAGTCTTATCCGGCGGCGGCCTCGGTCGAGGCGCCCGCACACAACCATTCGCCCCGCCGCGCGCGGTGCTGTTCAGGAGGCCGCAATGCAGCTCAAAGACTCGAAGTTGTTCCGCCAGCAGGCGTACATCAATGGCGCCTGGGCTGATGCCGACAGTGGCCAGACCATCAAGGTCAACAACCCGTCGACCAACGAGATTCTCGGCACCGTGCCGAAGATGGGCGCTGCTGAAACCCGTCGCGCCATCGAAGCCGCTGACAAGGCGCTGCCGGCCTGGCGTGCGCTGACCGCCAAAGAGCGTGGCGCCAAGCTGCGTCGCTGGTTCGAGCTGATGATTGAAAACCAGGACGACCTCGGTCGCCTGATGACCCTGGAGCAGGGCAAGCCGCTGGCCGAGGCCAAAGGCGAAATCACTTACGCTGCTTCCTTTATCGAATGGTTCTCTGAAGAAGCCAAGCGCGTCTATGGCGACGTGATTCCGGGCCATCAGCCGGACAAACGCCTGATCGTCCTCAAGCAGCCGATTGGCGTGACTGCGGCGATCACGCCGTGGAACTTCCCCGCCGCCATGATCACCCGCAAGGCCGGCCCGGCGCTGGCGGCAGGCTGCACCATGGTGCTCAAGCCCGCTTCGCAAACCCCGTATTCCGCACTGGCACTGGCTGAACTGGCCGAGCGCGCGGGCATCCCGGCTGGCGTGTTCAGCGTGGTGACCGGCAGCGCCGGCGACATCGGCAGCGAGCTGACCAGCAACCCGATCGTGCGCAAGCTGTCGTTCACCGGCTCGACCGAGATCGGTCGCCAGTTGATGGCTGAATGCGCCCACGACATCAAGAAGGTGTCGCTGGAACTGGGTGGCAACGCGCCGTTCATCGTGTTCGACGACGCTGACCTGGATAAGGCCGTTGAAGGCGCGATCATTTCCAAGTACCGCAACAACGGCCAGACCTGCGTGTGCGCCAACCGCATCTACGTGCAGGACGCGGTCTACGACGCGTTCGCCGAGAAGCTGCAGGTTGCCGTCGCCAAGCTGAAAGTGGGTGATGGCCTGGCGGAAGGCACCACCACCGGCCCCCTGATCGACGAAAAGGCCGTGTCCAAGGTCAAGGAACACATCGCTGACGCGTTGAGCAAAGGCGCGAAAGTGCTGAGTGGCGGCAACAGCCTGGAAGGCAATTTCTTCGAACCGACTATCCTCGTCAACGTGCCGAAAAACGCAGCCGTGGCCAAGGAAGAAACCTTTGGCCCGCTGGCCCCGCTGTTCCGCTTCAAAGACGAAGCCGAAGTGATCGCCATGGCAAACGACACAGAGTTCGGGCTGGCGTCGTATTTTTACGCGCAGAACCTGAGCCGTGTGTTCCGCGTGGCGGAAGCGCTGGAGTACGGCATGGTGGGCATCAACACCGGTCTGATCTCCAACGAAGTGGCGCCGTTCGGTGGCATCAAGGCGTCCGGTCTTGGCCGTGAAGGCTCCAAGTACGGCATCGAAGATTATCTGGAAATCAAATACCTCTGCCTCAGCATTTGAACCGGCTGAGCGGCAGAGTGAAGTAACTGTTCTACAACCTGCGGGACGCGAGAGCGCCGTTTCGCAGGTTTCAGTGGCACCAACCTATGGGTGGCCGGGAGGCCGCGACAGTCGATCATCGTATGCTGTTGCTGTTGACCCCCGCTGCTTGATCCTTGAACCGCGCCGCCCGATGAGCGGCGAATGAGGAAATGATGAGCAAAACTAACGCATCCCTGATGAAACGCCGCGAAGCTGCTGTCCCACGCGGCGTTGGTCAAATTCACCCGATCTTCGCTGAGTCCGCGAAAAACGCCACCGTCACCGACGTCGAAGGCAATGAGTTCATCGACTTCGCGGGCGGTATTGCGGTACTGAACACCGGTCACCTGCACCCGAAAATCGTCGCCGCTGTGCAAGAGCAACTGACCAAGCTGACCCACACCTGCTTCCAGGTGCTGGCGTACGAGCCCTACGTCGAGCTGTGCGAGAAGATCAACGCCAAGGTCCCGGGCGATTTCGCCAAGAAAACCCTGCTGGTCACCACCGGTTCCGAAGCGGTTGAAAACGCCGTCAAGATCGCCCGCGCCGCGACAGGCCGTGCAGGCATCATCGCCTTCACCGGCGCCTACCACGGCCGCACCATGATGACCCTGGGTCTGACCGGTAAAGTCGTGCCGTACTCGGCCGGCATGGGCCTGATGCCGGGCGGTATTTTCCGCGCCATCTACCCGAACGAGCTGCACGGTGTCAGCGTTGACGATTCGATCGCCAGCATCGAGCGCATCTTCAAGAACGACGCCGAGCCAAAAGACATCGCCGCGATCATCATCGAGCCGGTGCAGGGCGAGGGCGGTTTCTATGTCGCGCCGAAGGCGTTCATGGCGCGTCTGCGTGAACTGTGCGACAAGCACGGCATTCTGCTGATCGCTGACGAAGTACAGACCGGCGCTGGCCGTACCGGCACCTTCTTCGCCATGGAACAGATGGGCGTCACCGCCGACCTGACCACCTTCGCCAAATCCATCGCCGGTGGTTTCCCGTTGGCCGGCGTGTGCGGCAAGGCCGAATACATGGACGCCATCGCCCCGGGCGGTCTGGGCGGCACGTACGCGGGTAGCCCGATCGCGTGCGCGGCTGCGCTGGCGGTGATGGAAGTGTTCGAAGAAGAGCACCTGCTCGATCGCTGCAAGGCAGTGGGCGAGCGTCTGGTTACTGGCCTGCGCGCCATCCAGGCCAAGTACCCGGTCATCGGCGAAGTTCGCGCGCTGGGCGCCATGATCGCCGTCGAGTGCTTCGAGAATGGCGACACCCACAAGCCGAACGCTGCTGCCGTCGCACAAGTGATCGCGAAGGCCCGTGACAAGGGGCTCATCCTGCTGTCCTGCGGCACCTACGGCAACGTATTGCGCGTGCTGGTCCCGCTGACCTCGCCGGACGAGCAGTTGGACAAAGGCCTGAAGATCATCGAAGAATGCTTCGCTGAAATCGCCTGACTTCATGCCGATGAGCTGCGGCACGTTTGATCAAATGTGACCGCTTCGTCAGAAAAAACCTGCTTCGGCAGGTTTTTTTGTTTTTGACGTCAGGAAATTCTCTTTCGGTTTGTATCCCTGCGCAGTCTTTGACTATGGTGAAGAGACTGATGCCGGAGAGTCATGATGACCGTTGTAGAGGCGCTAGCCGTTCCCCGCGTGTTGATCGCTGAATCGGACCCTTGGGCCCGCGAGATGCTCAACGAATTGGTCCTGGATGTGCGTTGTGACGCGCAGCTGGACATCTGTTCCAACGGCCGAGAGGCCATCGAGCGGATGAGCGGGTACATCCCCGACCTGGTCATCGCCTCCCGCGAGTTGCCGGGCGTCGATGGGCTGAGCCTGCTGCGCGGGCTGCGGCAGTTGCGTCGTCAGCCTCCGGTTCGTTTCATTCTGCTGAGCAGTCGCAGCGACAGCGTCAGCGTGCGTGAAGCCGTGCAGCTGGCGCCCACGGCCTACCTCACCAAACCCCTGAACCTGGAAGGCCTGCGCCAACGGCTGGAAACGCTGCTGTTGCAGGACGGTGCGCAGGTTGCCTGTGCGGTGCCAGGTCTGGCGCCGGGCGTCGGGCTGGATGCGTTTCTGGAACAGCGCCGGGAAGTCGCAGACGGCGGACCCCTGTTCGTTGACGTGGCCGCGGCGGTGGCCAGCAGTCGCGGGGCGTCGGGCGTTGATCTGACGTTGCTGGAACAGGCGTTGACTCATGATCCCCACGTCACCGCGCTGTTGATCGCCGCGGCCAACAGCGCGTCCCACCATCAAGGCAAGCCCGTGCAGACGCTGGGGCAGGCGCTCGCCGTATTGGGCGGTACCCAGAGCGTCAATCTGGTTCAGGGTCTCGCTCTCAAGCGTGGCGCGGTGCTCACGGATGCAGCGTTGCTGCTGCAAGCCAGCGAAATCTGGGATGTCTCGCAACGTACGGCCGAATGTGCGCGGACGCTGGCGCTCAAGCTGGATCTGAATCACGAGCGCTGTTACTGCGCCGGCTTGCTCAGGGGGCTGGGCGAATTGACGGTGTTGCGCTGTCTGCAGGACTGGCTGATCGCTGGCGGCGCGCTGGATGAGGCCACCATTCGCCGCGCGCTGGCGCAGTATTCGGCCTCGTTTGGCTCGGCATTACGGACGCGTTGGCGCTTGCCGTTGGAGCTGCGTGAGCTGATTGCGGCGGTGTACCAATACAACACCGGCGTGTTCACTCGCGAAGTCCTGGCGATGAATGTGGCGGGACAGATGGGATCACTCGGACTTGAAGACCCGCTGGAGGCACTGGCGAAAAGCAAATCGGCGCGGCTCTTGAAGGTCAGCAGGTCAGATCTGGAAGGGGTGCGCAGCAAGACGGTGGCTTAGCCGGGATGTGGATTCGGAAAAGCAGGCTTACACCAGCACGATCTGATTCTTGCCCTGGCGCTTGGCCTGGTACATCGCAGCGTCCGAGCGTGCGTAAAGCGCTTCAAGACTCTGGTCCTGGTCGCCGAGGTTGGTAAGCCCCTGGCTGGCCGTGATGCCGAAGGTTTTGTCATTGCACTGAAAGCTCAGGCGCTGAATCTCCCGCTGCAACCGCTCGGCAATCTGCTGGGCCATTTCCGGCGCACAGCCCGGGAACACGGCGGCAAATTCCTCACCGCCAATTCGTCCGAACAGATCACCACGACGGAGCGTCTTGCGCCCGCATTCGGCAATGCGCTGCAGCACCAGATCGCCTTCCTGGTGGCCGTAGGTGTCGTTGACCAGTTTGAAATCATCCACGTCTAGCAACAGGAATGCCATCGGCGTGCCCTGTAAACGGGCCTGCTCGAATTCCCGCTGGGCGCATTCGAAGAAGTGCCGGCGGTTACTGCTCTGGGTCAGAACGTCGGTGGTGGCCAGACGCTGCAGCTCGTCTTCGAGGTGCTTCTTCTCGGTGATGTCCTCGGCGATACCAACCACGATCAGGCGCTGGCTGTGCTCGGCCTGATGACTGACGAAGCACTTATCGCTCAGCCAACGGACCTGGCCGTCGGCGCGAATGATGCGGTACTCGCGGTCTTCGATGGAGCCCTTCTCAAGCACTTCGCTCAGGCTGCGCTCGGCGTAGTCCAGATCGTCGGGGTAGATGCTGTCGCGCCACTCGCTGTAATCGGCGAGCAGCAAACCGGCGGAACGGCCGAAAATGCGCTCGTAGGCGGGGCTGACATAGATCATGCGTTGCGTCTGCCAGTCGAACGCCCACAACACGGCGTTCACGCTGACCAGCAGAGAACTGAACAACTGCTCGCGCTCGCTGAGACGCGCCACTTCCGCCTGGGCATGCATCAGCGCCAGAAGGGTTTCTGCTGCGGCGGGGGTCTCAACGTGGGAAGTCTGGTTGTCCATGAGCACTGCATCTCGGAATAAGGTGCGGCGCATGCCACAACATGTCACACAGCATAGTGCGAAGGTGTTAATGAGATAGGAGTAATGGCACTAAGTTCCGATCGGTGCCACTCGGACGAATGGTCACCGATCAACGGCATCAGGCGTGATGAGGCCGCAGCGAGTAGGTTTTGAGCTGATCGGCGAAGTCACGCAGCGACTGAATACCGCTGGCTTCCGCTTCGTGGACCCAGTCCTTGATGGCCGCCAGCATGTCGTGACCATTGCTGCTGGTCTTTGCCCAAATCTGCTGCAGCGCCAGGCGTTTTTCGTAGATCACTTTCAGTGCCTGACTGTGCTCCAGCATGGTCTGGATGCGCGCTTGATGCTTGTCTTCCAGCAGGCTTGGCTCGCGGGAAAGCAGGCGTTTGGCGCGGCGGAACTGGTGACGCACGGAGGCATCGGCTTTGGCCAGTTCCTGCGCGACCAATGGCGCGATGACCAGCTTGCGGTACTGAGCCATGATCTGGAAACGGTTATTGAGGATGGCCATCGCCGTGTCCATGTCCAGATGGCCTTTGCCTTCCACACGGTGCGCGATCGGCGCGACCCGCTGCACTTTCGCCAGGCGCAGCCAGCTGAACACTTTGATCCACGCCCAGCCCATGTCGAACTCCCAGCGCTTGACCGACAGCTTGGCCGAGTTGGGGTAGGTGTGGTGGTTGTTATGCAGCTCTTCGCCGCCGATCAAAATGCCCCAGGGCACCAGATTGGTGGCAGCGTCCCGGCATTCGAAGTTGCGATAGCCGACCGCATGGCCGAGGCCATTGACCACGCCCGCCGCCCATACAGGAATCCACATCATCTGGATCGCCCAGACGGTGATGCCGATGACGCCAAACAGCGCCAGATCGATCACGCCCATGAGCGCGACGCCTAGCAGTGGATAGCGCGAATACAGGTTGCGCTCGATCCAGTCCTCGGGGCAGTTTTTGCCGTAGATGCGCAGCGTCTCGGGGTTCTCCGCTTCGGCGCGGTACAGCTCGGCGCCTTTGCGCAGCACGGTCGACAGACCCTTGATGACCGGGCTGTGGGGGTCATCGACGGTTTCGCATTTGGCGTGGTGCTTGCGGTGGATAGCGGTCCACTCGCGGGTGTTCTGCGCCGTGGTGAGCCACAGCCAGAAACGGAAAAAGTGCTTGAGCCCTGCGTTGAGTTCCAGGGAGCGATGCGCTGAATAGCGATGGAGATAGACCGTGACGCCGACGATGGTGACGTGTGTCATCGCCAGGGTGACTGCGACCAATTGCCAGACGGAAAGGTCGAGCAGACCGTTGTTCCACATAGGCTGAGTTGCCCTCGGTTGTTACGCGTGCAATGTACGGATCCGCCTGAGCAGACCCTGAGACAGAAGCGGGCATTATCACTTAGCTCACAGATAAAAACAGTCGGTCTTTCAGAGAAGCGTCGCAAGATGTTTCTTGTTCTATAATTTCCAACTTTCGCAAGGTTGTTTCTTTCTATGTCGAGCATCACCCGGGATGCGCTACGCACCGCAACGTTGTACGGGCTTTTGTCGATGGTGTGGCTGGCGATCAGTGACTATTTACTGCCGCGGCTGATCGAGGACGCGACCGTGCTGACGCGAGCGCAACAGACCGGCGGTTATCTCTGGCTGGCCGTCAGCGCAGTGCTGATCTATCTGGCTCGCTCGCGGCTGCTGCGATTCATGGGCGTCACCGAGCTGGCGCGCCGGCATGAGGACATGCAGCGCCTGCGACTGGCAGCGGCCGTATTCGACACCACGCTGGAAGGCGTGCTGGTCACCGATGCCACGGGCGTGATCGTCCACGTGAACCGTGCCTTCAGCGAGATCACCGGGTATCAGCAGGACGAAGTGGTGGGTTTGCGGCCGAGCACGTTCAAGTCAGGCCGCCATGGCCCCGAGTTCTACGAACGGATGTTCAAGACCATCCTCAGCGCCGGGCAGTGGAGCGGCGAGATCTGGAACCGGCGTAAAAGCGGCGAGATCTACCCGCAGTGGCAGAGCATTCGTCCGATCCGGGACGAGGAAGGCGAAATCACACAGTTCGTCGCCGTGTTTTCCGATATTTCTTCGATCAAGCATTCCGAGCGAGAGCTGGCGCATCTGGCCCATTACGATCCTTTGACCGGTCTGCCCAATCGCCTGCTGTTCACCGACCGTGCCGAGCAGGCTCACACCCACGCACGCCGCAATAAACGCACCCTGGCGCTTCTGCTCGTCGATCTCGATCACTTCAAGCACATCAACGAAAGCCTTGGCCACAACGCTGGGGACGAAGTGCTGAAAGCCGCCGCCGAGCGGCTGCAAATCCATCTGGAAAAGGGCGTCACGCTGGCGCGGCTGGGCGGCGACGAATTCGCGATTCTGCTCGAAAATGCCCAGCAGGTCGCGCAATCCGCCGAACTGGCGCAGAGCATTCTGGAAGGGCTGCGCGAGCCTTTTCTGGTCAGCGGGCAATCGCTGTTTCTGACTGCGAGCGTCGGCATCAGCATCTTTCCCCAGGATGCGCTGACCGCCGAGCAGTTGCTGCGTAATGCCGACGCCGCGCTGTCACAGGCCAAGCATCAAGGCCGTGAAAGCTACGCGATGTACACCGCTGAACTGACCGCCCACGCCCAGCGCCGCGTCGAATTGGCGGCCGAGCTGCGACAGGCCGTCGAGGAAAACGAGCTGCGGGTGTTTTATCAGCCGATCCATAACCTCCACAGCCGCTGCATCGAGGGCGTCGAGGCACTGGTGCGCTGGCAGCACCCCGCGCGCGGCATGGTCTCGCCGGGTGAATTCATCCCCATCGCCGAGCAAAGCGGGCTGATCGCCGACATCGACAACTGGGTGCTGACCCAAGCCTGCCGGCAGATGGGCGAGTGGCTGGCGGAGGGTGTAAATATCGCCTTCGTCGCCGTCAACGTGTCCAGCCGATTGTTCGGTCGCGGTGATCTTGATCGCCGGGTGGCCAAGGTGCTGAACGAAACTGGTCTGGCACCGGAGTTTCTGGAGCTTGAGGTGACCGAAAGCGCGATCATGGACGACCCTGATCAGGCCATCGAGCAGATGCACCGTCTGCGGGATCTGGGTCTGAAACTGTCCATCGACGATTTCGGCACGGGGTATTCGTCCCTGCTGCGGCTCAAGCGCATGCCGGTGCAAAAACTGAAAATCGATCAAGGGTTTGTGGCCGGGTTGCCGGACGACGATGACGACATCGCGATCGTCAACGCCATCATTGCCTTGGCGCGCGCCATGGGCATGCGCGTGCTGGCAGAAGGCATTGAGCAGGCCAGTCAGGCCGGTTTTCTGCTAAAGCACAACTGCGAACTGGGGCAGGGCTATTGGTTCGCGCGCCCCATGCCGGCGGAACAGATCAACTGGCAGCATGCGCCGGTGTTTGTCTCTGCCTGACACAGCCGTGTGGCGCGCGCCACACGTTCAGAACCGCTTTCTCGGTCGTTCCCGGCCAGCCTCAGGCGCAAATGCCTTTTGG
>NZ_JASCOY010000058.1:0-35559 GCF_029960075.1 Pseudomonas sp. PS02290 | reverse complement strand
GGGGGCTACAGCATTGACGGTGATACCGGTCGTGGCCAGTTCCAGTGCCCACGACCGGGTAAAACTGATCAGTGCGGCCTTGGCAGCGGCATAGGCCGTACGGTGGGTGATTCCGAGCACGGTCAGGCTGGAGATGTTGACGATTCGGCCCCACTGCCGCTCGCGCATGCCCGGTAACACGGATTGAGTGGCCAGAATCGCCGAATGCAGATTCACGCGCATCACCGCATCGAAGTCGTTCAGATTCACCTCGCCCAGCAACTGCGGGCGAACCAGCCCGACATTATTCACCAGGCCGTCAAATGCGTATTGCTCGGTCAGCGTTGCCAGGGCTTGCTCGGTCGCTGCGCGATTCTCCAGATCAACCGAGATTAAGGTGCCGGGGAAATCGATGTTCTCCACCTGGCGGGCAATGCCCACAACGCGGTGGCCGGCGTCCGCCAACGCCTGAGCTAGCGCAAGTCCGATTCCTTTGCTCGCGCCGGTGATCAAAAAAGTTCGCATGGTCATGGGTGCTCCTGATACCAGCCCATGCTTGGGCTGGCTGAGTGAAGGTCGGCAGTGGCGTTCAGACCGGCTTAGTCCATTCGTTACCTTTCATGAACGGATCGAGCTGAGTGTGCACCAGGTGATTGGTGTAGTTGCTCATGACCTTGGTGGCGACGCCCAGCACCACCTCCAGCACGTTGCGGCGAGTGAAGCCGGCAGCGAGGAACGCTCCGATACCTGCATCGCTGACGAAGCCGCGATCACGCACCACTGAGGCTGTGAACACATGCAAGGCTTCCAGGCGGGCATCCGGGATGACACTACCGGCACGCAATGAAGCAATCACCTCAGGCGCCATTTCGATCATCTTGGCCAGCGTGGTATGCCCGGCCATGCAGTAGTGGCAATTGTTCTCGAAGTTGGAGGTGAGGTACACAACCTGCTGTTCGTGCGGGGTCAGCGTGCTCTTGCCAAACAGATCCCAGAGTTGGCTGTAACCGGCGAGCAGCTCTGGCGATTCAGCCATGTTGCCTTGCAGGTTGGGTACGAAGCCGAAGGCTTTCTGCACCGCCTCCAGAACAGGCTTGGAGGCATCAGGGGCGGTGTCGAGGGTATAACGAGTGAACGTGGTCATCGCAGTTTCCTTGAGTGGGTCAGCAAGAGTGCTGGAGCCATCTTGCGGTTCTCGTCAGAACTGCGGAACGCAGGGGGTGGGCATATGACTCATGCTTCACAGGAATAAAAGCAGATTCGGAGCCACTGATGCATGCACGACACTCGTCGAAGAAATTACGACGGCAGGTTACGTGACGAGTGCTGAAAGGCTACAGAGGCTCGACTTCTACCGGTCAAGGTGCGGCCATGTAGGGGGTTATAACCGATACGAACGTGTGGTCATGTCGAATACAACCCGCTCGTCAAGCCAACGCAATACGCAATACGCAATACGCACCCTGGGCTAGGTGAGTTCGCTGGACGCTTACTGTTGGTCGGCTTATTAACGGCAGCTTTCGGCCAACTCCGGCCAGTCGGTGACCAGATGAGTTATCACACCCTGCCGAGACTACGCCCGATCTATTCGCCCGGAGTAGCAACCCTGCTTGGCATTGTGAACGTGAATGTAGCTAATCTCTGGATTGGAAAACATCTGAGCGATCACGGGTTCTATCGCTATGCCCTCAGCTACCTCAGCATCGAGCATCATTCCAGCATCAGTGAAAGCGCGCAGTGATAGCAGGCGGATTTGCATAGACTGAGGTACCTGGTCGACTGCGTCATAAGCTTGCGTAGCCCATTCCCGTATGAAGATTGCGTGTGAGGCTCGGTATGGGGTATTGGCTGGCTGACAGACATGGTTGAGTAAAAGCACGCTCTGACCTAGCTGGGCATCTTTCATCTCGATACGGTCAGGAAAGCCTGGGTTGCTGCCGACGATGTAACGCTTCATTCCAAGAGACTCCAGATCTTGCTCGGGCAATCCAAAGAGTGATTGGAATGGCTCGGGGGAAAGGCCAGTTATGCGAAACGCCATGATCGAACTCCTATTGGTTTGGAGCCCTATCAGACTGGAACTCGTACAAAGATTGCCATCCGATTCTTGTTGCCTTATTCAATATGTAGCGACCGGCTGCATTGGGTCGTTTTCAGCCTCTCGCGATGGCAGAAAACGGCCAATAGCGGCCATTCTGGAATGGCAGGAAACGACCGATAACTGTCTTCGATACGCAACTTTAGCCCGGCAGCGGCTCAATTGTAAGAATATGGCGGAGAGCTGCAAAACCGCCTACGCTTAAAGAATGATTCCTCGAACGCGGCGCCCATCTGGTGGTATAGAGCCGAGAGACCGTCCGCTTAATTCCCGCCCGGACCAACCCGCGCCTATCGCCAGCAACTGGCCCCTGAATCCGGTCCACACGACCAGCAGTACGGCGCAACGGGTAAAAGCCAGACCCAGCCCCCCACCTGTCGTTCAAAAGCGACCGATGCCGCAGCACCTCTGGAAACGGGGGCGCTGTTCACGTTCTGCCATGAGGTCAATCCGTATGTATCGGCCAAGCACGATTCCTTACCAGCAGCATCAAGGGTTCAGCCGAACCTTCACTCAGGGGCATTTGAGCCTTGGATTATTCTTTCCCATGGAGGCATTCGACGGGGACACTCCGAGCATGCTCAACCAGGTCACACTGGCTAAACAAGCCGAGGCGCTGGGCTTCTGCGCGCTCTGGTTTCGCGACGTGCCGCTTCGCGACCCTGGCTTCGGCGATGTCGGCCAAGTCTTCGACCCCTGGGTTTACTTGGGTTATATGGCCGCCCATACCTCGGAGATTGCACTTGGCACCGCCTCCATCGCCATCCCGCTGCACCATCCCCTGCACACGGCCAAGGCGTCAGCCAGCGTCGATCAGTTGAGCATTGGTCGCTTGATTCTGGGGGTTGCTTCGGGAGATCGGCCAGTGGAGTTTTCGGCGTTTGGCGTCGATCCCGAAAAGCGTGGAGAGATCTTTCGAGAACACTACGAGGTGATTCGCTGCGCCCACAGCACCAGTTTTGAGCCCATCCACTGGAACACTGGTGAAATGCAAGGCGCAGACCTGATTCCGAAACCCACCACCCAATTCATTCCAATGTTCGTTACCGGCAACAGTCGCCAGTCACTGGATTGGATCGCGCGTGAGAGCAACGGATGGATCAACTATCCACGCATACCGAATATGCAGCGGCTGGTCGTGGAAGATTGGCGGCTGGAGGTTACTAGGCAATGTGGCTCTGTGTACAAGCCCTTTACTCAGTCGCTGTACATCGATCTCGATGAGAATCCGTCCACACCACCCACACGTATTCATTTGGGGTTCAGACTTGGACGTTACCATCTACGGTTTTTGCTGGAGTCGCTTGAGGAAATCGGCGTGGACCACGTCATTCTCAATCTCAAATATGGCAAGCGCCCTGCGGCGGAGGTTATTGAGGAATTGGGTACACACATCGTCGCGCAGTTCGGAGTGCAGCCGCGTCCGGCAGCTCATTGAACATCGGTCACTGCTACGCCGACGAATACTCAATTGACGAAACCATAAGGTGTCACGGCGCGTGATGACCTCCGGATCTATATCAATGATGGAGATCTTCGCGCCATGAGCGACCGGTGCCCGGCAAGCAATCTACCCTACCCAGCCTAAACCAATGATGAGCACATTGCCTTGCAGATTCTGTGCGGCTTCCATGCCGTCCATGGACAAGATTTGCGCGCGTATCCTTTCACTTATACCGAGCGCGCAAGCATGGCATGAATCCTGGACACCGCACTTTAGCCATGACATTTATCTTAAATACACGTGTTTTAATTGATCACCGCCGGGTCAGCAGCAGGCCCAGGCGATCCTGATTTTCATACAAGACATCGTGAACCTCCCCGAACTGAATGGAACTTCCTGTTGGATTTGCTTAACCGGGCAGCTTGGCCGCAAGGACGTCAACCTTCTCGATTGATGGCGGTTCGGCAAACAGCTCGGCAGCGTTTGCCATAAGCGCCGCCGCGACCTTGCCCGAAAGATGAGCCTGTCGGCCCGCTTCATCCGGGAATGCGTCAAAGATGCCAAAGGTGGACGGCCCCAAGCGGACTCCAAACCAGGCTGTAGTGGCTGGCTCCTCCTCCACTAAAGGAAGGCCGCTCAAGAGAAAGCGCTCCACCTCTTTCTCTTTCCCAGGTTTTGCTTCCAAACGAACGAACAATGCTACTTTGACCATGACGTGGCTCCTGTTGTTACGATGCGTCTGGTGCTATCTGGTCGCAATAGCTAAAAGGGGCATCCGGCTATTAACTATGGTCGATGACACCAGGATTACAAACCCAAAGAGACCAAGGGTAGCGTCGCATGTCGCTCGGACACTGAGAATGACGTAGTGGGCAGCGCGCAAGCCGCAGACCAGCCGCTTGATCACTTTTCCCGAGCTGTGGTCTGATAATAAAGACTCAACGATATCTGAAATTCAGGAGAACATAACAGATCATGGTTACTGTCAGGCCGACCAATATGTACTCGACACGCGGTATAAATACAACTAACCCACCTAAAGAAAACACGATCAAGGTGTTTTGCAGTATGTATTTCCTTATTCTACTCACGGCTATGAAATAGCCATATTGCTTACCTAGGAAAAACAAGGCCATGCCGGTGATCGACATAATCTGGAAATCGCGTATCGCAATGTCGTTCAGGATCGCATGCCTAATCAAATTTGCCAGAAGTGCTAGCCCCATAAAAAGAAAAAGATGCGAGTAGATTAAAGCGTGCCCATTCATACTGCTTTGATGTTTGTTCAATAGGTAAAAACTATCAAAATAGATCCACCAGATACTGCAAATCATGATAAATCCGGTGATGGCCGCCATCACATTATAATAACCCCATTGAATGTTAGACAAGCCTCCGGAAAGGCTAATAATTGACTCCCCCAATAAGATTAGAGTGAGTAGGCCTATGCGCTCAACCAAGTGTTCTGTGTGTGCTGGCAACGGTTTTAGTTTAGTCCAGAATAACACAGGAAACAGAATATCAAGAACAATCCCAATATAAGCAACAAGGTAACGCAAGGGCGGGTCAAAAATAACGGATGAAAGGCTAATAACTGCGCTAACTAATAGGGCGAAGCCAAGCCTTGAGGAAAGTTCGCCGCGAGAATCGAGTTTACTAATGGACGAAATGTACATAACACTGATGATCGCACGTATGCCAAAATAGCAGGAAATAATAAGCGGGTAGTTCACTCCCAGGTCTTCCCCGATCCCTGCCGATAGCACAATGAGCAGGAGCATTATGAATAATGTTGCCAAACGGTGAAGATTGCTGTCTGTATCAAACCTGTTGGAGTAAATCGTGTGACTCGACCAGATCCACCACAACGGTACAAACAGCATTAAGAATGTCCATAGTTGCTTATGTTCAAAGTGGCCTTCATGAACATGTCCGAGAGTATGCGTAACCTGGCCTATCGTAACAACGAAAGTCAGGTCGAAAAACAACTCCAACCATGTGGCGTGTCGATTTTTTTCATAATACTTCAAAGATTTCATTAGCTGGCGGCTCCGTGTACACCTCTTTAATGTAGAAGTAAGCTAACGCTGGTTTGCCCTCGGCTCTGGTGTGGGTGATGCCAGGCCGATGTGGCTAATCTAGCGATTTCGTCCGCGCACTAACATAAGCTCAATCATCTGACTCATCTCGTTGAACTCTGGGACCCCGTCATAGCGAAGCCCGTCAAAGTAAAACGCCGGAGTACCGTTCACGCCGCTGCGTACACCGCCATTGAAGTCAGACTGTATTTTGGGGATGTAAGTGTCCTCTCGCATGGCAACGTCGAGTTCCCCGCTGGAAAGGCCGTGTTTCAGAACAATGGCGCGATACAGCGGCAGACCCAATCGATCCTGATTTTCATACAATTCGTCGTGAGCCTCCCAGAAGAACCCTCGACTCCCGGCATACTCCGCGGTGACCGCTGCACCCAGCGCATGCGGGTGAGCGGTGGTAAGAGGAAAGTTACGGAACACGAACAGCAAATCATCGCGAAAATGCTGCTGCAGATTCTTGACCATCCAATACGCTTCACCGCAATAGGGACATTCATAGTCGCCAAATTCCAGCAACGTGACTTTGGCATGCGCACTTCCCTGGCGATGGTCGATGGCACTTACCGGAACTTTGAGAGTGGCCATAGGATCACCTGCTAATTTTTGGTTGGTATGCTTTGTGACGAATTCGCCAAAGCATCCAGCGCATCCAGAATACCGTCCGCACCAGGGTTGATTGCCATCGGGGAGACGTAGCTCCAGGCAACCACCCCGTCCTTGTCAATCACGAACAGCGCACGCTTACAAACCCCGAGGTGTGACTCGTACGCTCCATACTGTCGTGCCACAGCCCCTTTGGGCTCGAAATCGGCCAGCAGGCTGAAGTGAAAATTCCGATCTTTGGCAAAGGCCTGATGACACCAGGCGCTGTCAACTGAGATACCCAGTAGCGGCGCACCGTATTCTCTGAATGTTGGTAGCAACTGGTTGTACAAAGTCAGTTGGTCACCACACACCGAAGTCCAATCAGCGGGATAAAACGCCAGTATTACGGGGTTTCCCTTTAACTCGCGCAGCGACAACTGTTGATCAGGGGTTGCGTACAGAGTGAAGTCGGGCGCGACAGTGCCGGCCGGCAGCGGCCCCTGAACCAGGTCGCCCTTCGTTTCTTTTGCATCGTCAAATTCTGAGGTGTCCATTGCTTGAACCTTGATAGATGGGTGGTAGGGGCGTGCTCAGTGGGATACGACGTGCCCGGTGGGATAACTCCATCCACCATCAAGGGGTTTAAAAAAAGACAACGATGCCTCGATCTCAGCCTGAGCCTGAGTGATTTCGGCCGCGAGATGTTCACGTTCCGCATCAACGCATACAAGGAGATCCGCCGTGTAATCGCGGAATTGGATTGAGGTCAGGTTGGCAGGGGAATGGTCGGATTCGCTCTGGCTCACCAATGACTATAGTCGTTGATGACGCTTACCGTAGTAGCTGAACGAATTTTCGGTACCCACCAGAGCCAACAACACTCACGCGCTTATCTTGCTGCCATTTCAGGCGGCGTTTTAACACGATGATTTTGGCAGCTATTTCGCCACTTCAGACAAATCTACATCTGCTTTCTGGACGACAACTGCTACCCGTTACGACAAGCAGAAATCGACCAGAGGCAGACACTGAAACCGCCTTCAGGTCGACAGAATGAAGGTTGATATGGGAAATGCTCTGGACAAACGAGTCGTTGTCATTAGTGCCGGCATCGTGGGCGCTTCGCTGGCGTATCACCTGGCTGATAAAGGCGCGAATATCACCTTGGTTGAGGCTGAAGGTATCGCGTCGGGAGTGATTGGAGATTCACTCGCATGGATCAACATCCCATACGGATAACGTGACCCCATTGCAGCACTGCGCGGAGCAGCAATCAAAGATGCGGCTCGTGCAGCGATGGTGCTGTACCTAACGAATAGTCGAGATCGGTCTTCGGGAAGCTGAGCGGTAGCCTTTGCAAATATTGTCACTGACCGCTTTTGGCCGGTAGCTGTCGAATCGACGTTGCATCTGAGCTGACGGAAAGGTTTTTGAATTTGGTGGCTGAAAATTCGCTGAAATGCGACAGATATCATTTAGCTCCGTCTTATCTATGACCAAGGCTTTAGGCTGTCGTTGAACGCGGTGCAGTCCTGTTTCGGATGGAAATCTTCCGCCACTGGTATGGATGCCTTCCACTAATGCGCATCAGCAATAGTGACGCTGGATCGGATCCGCTCATCTGCACCTCCGTCGAGCGAAAGCCGTCACCATCCTGAAACACAACCGTCAGATATCCCCGTTGCAACCGGAACCCGGACACCGCATCCAACCACACACCTTCTGGAAAACCACCCTTGATAGCAGCGATATCAAGCTGCATCCCCAAAACCAGAGAGGACCTCACCATGCGCGTGTCTGGCCAGCAACCCCCCGTTACCTCCGCCTCCATCGAACTTCAGCAACGGTCAAATTCGACGGCCGCCACCGGCCACGCTTCCGTCGGGCAGGGTCATCCTCAATCCGCCGAGGTCAGTGCAGCGGCTCGGAACCAAGCCCAAAGCATGAAGCACTTGCTCACTACCTACGTGAGCAATCAGTTCCAGCCCTACAAAGATCGTCTGGATCCGGAATCGGGGCACCGGGGAGAAATCGATCGAATCATAGAGAGCCGAGTCAACAAGCTGATGGAGGAGAACATCTCCTTCAAGGAACTTGGAGACTTGATGGAAAAGGCCAAGAATATGGACTGCAACGCTTCAATGGTGTCGGGTACAACGGGCGGCGTGCCGTTTGCGGTGGCGTCGTCGCTCCAGGCAGCCATTCCTGTGATCACGGGCATCGGGGCAAACATACAAAACCCAGTGGCAAAAGCTGCAGCCCTGGGCACGATTTCACTCGCGGCGGCGTCAGTGGGGGATCAGGTCGGCGGCGCTTCCATTAAAAAGCTTCGGGAAGACGCGTACTACCTGCATGCGCCCGCGGACAAACTGCATGAGTCGTTGAATGCCGCGCTGGCGACTATCGATACCACCGCGAACCTGGCCATCCAGAACGCCAAGGAGGCGCAGACGTTCACGATGCGAAACGCATTAAGGACGGTTGTCAGCCCGGTGGTGGCGGCGATCAATCCGAAGGCCGAGCCCATTGTGGACACAGCCATTGCCATTGCGGGTGGACTCGCTGCCGGGACCGGCACCGGGTACCTCGCCAACAGTCGGCGCACCGAACAAGGCACCAGTGGCCCTGCGCTGCTGCTGGGCCGAAGAGATGCAGAGGCCAAAGAGGATCTGAGTCAGGAAACCGAATGGATCGACACGTTGAAGGCATTGCGGGACGCGACAACCATTCGTACGCCGCTCGCCAATGGCGTGGGACGTCTGGCCGACGCCGGCCGCACACTGGTAACCGATCCGCTCGGGGCGGTATCGAGAACCGCCAAAGCTACGTTCACCCCTTCCGGCGCCGCCAACGTCAGCACGCTGACCGCTGGCTTCACCGCACTGGAAGCCGGTAAAGGCGCCGCGGTCAACGCCTTGAGCAAACAGCACCCGGCCCTGAGTTCATTTGCAAAACATGCCGTCAATACAGTCGGCGGCTCGGTCGTGTTCGGCAGTAACGCTGCCGGTGTGGCAGTCGGGGACAAGCTGGTTGACGACTTCAAATCGCGACGCAAGACAGCGGCGGAAGCCACGGCAGGCGCTACCGAGACCGCTCAATCCGTGCACGAAGACCCGGCCGAGGCCACCGGCGAGACTCTCGGTGAAGAGCCAAGCCGTGCCAGCAGACCGTCCAGTCAACGGTCCCAACGCGCGGGGTCAGATTCGGGCTCTCTTCCTCGAACCAGCCTCACCGGCAACCGGATCACGAATGCCGAGAACTCGGCGCCCGCCTCTACCAAGTCTCCGGCAGGCAGTGTTCGGGCAAGCCTCAAGGGTGAGCAAGCGCAGCCCGCGATCAACGGCGGCCCCTCCAGCGAGGCAGCGCGGCCTGGGTCAAGGTCTTCAACGGCACCTGCCCCGCTCCAGGTTCAAACGTCGGTGCCGGTGGATGACTCCTCGGATGACGACGCCAGCTATCACACTGCGACGTCGGGTTCTTCAGATAACGGATCGGTCTACCACACTCCGCCGCAATCGCCGGCTTGAGCGAGTCATACAACTAAAGAGTGAAACCGCCGGCCGCCGTCGTCAGAGGGCTGCTGGCAGGTCTGATGTTCCTGCAGCCAGACCCGAGCCCCCGTGTGCAGCGGCAGACGCGAAGGTTTAGCGATCCAGGAAATCCAGATGTGGCACATTCTATTGCTTAAGTTCAGAAGCTTCCTACGTCCTCGCGGGAGGTTGGGACCTAGGGTGCCCGCTTGGGTCATGAAATACTCGCTTTCCAAATTTCTTGCACTCGCTTAACCATGATAAAAAGCGAGCGGCGTCCCAAGCTGGGAATTGTCAGGGAGACGTTGAATGTTCTTTTGGCACATCCTGCCCTCTTGGCATCAGATCGAAGATCGGATAAGGCAAGAAATGGGCTACCAAGGTGGTGCCCAGTTTAGAAACCATTGGGGCGACCCTGCCCCGTCCCTCAGCCTGAATATCCGCCGCGTCGAGAGCGTCAGCTCTGCGTTTCATTAAGCGGAATGGCAGGCGGGCATTGCAGTTGTTGAGGACTAATTGATGTTCGACTATGAATATGCTCTGACTAAGGCGAAAGAGTATCTTGAGGATTCAGAGATACCCTTGCAGATTACGTATGAAGGTGAGTTCGCGGAGGGATGGTTCTTTTGCTATCAGTCAGCTGAGTATTTACGAACTGGTGATTCGTCTGATCAGTTAGCGGGAAATAGCCCATTTCTGATTGACCGGAATACCGGTGAGTTGTTCGAATTGGGTACGGTTAAGCCTATAACAGAGTACATTGACGATTACCTTCAGGAGCGCTATGCGTCGTAAATATGAGCGGCTACATGACAGCTCTTCGAGGCACGAGGGTGTAGGTATAAGAGTGGTTTATGCAACGGCGATAGACCGGGTAGTGACCGGACACCCGGCCGACACTTAAAGAACATATGCTATGAAGACAGATTACCGATTCATTGAAAACAACCTCAGCTTCGTCCTTGCAGAGCTCGGATCTCAGCCGGAGGTAGGTTCGTTCTTCCCCCCTGAATCCTTATCTTATCAGGAGCAAATTGGTCAATTATATGAGTGGGTGAATGACGCGGGAGAGTATGGTCTGGCGTATGAAAACGTCGTTTCTATGCTTGAAGTGTTTCCTTTTAAGTTATCTGGAAAGGCGGCAATAAAACTTCTGGAGGTCGGTTTGATTTTTGGTTTCAAGACTGAGTCAGAGTCAGATAAAGGCTTCGACCGACGTTAATCGCAGAAATCGTGATTCGCTCTGTGTGCCAGACAGCGCGCACCCGTGCCGCGTGGATCGCTAGCCTTGGATCATTTAGATAGAAAAGGCAAAAGCGATTCAGAGGCTGGAGGCTGCGCAGTTTGGAACCAGAAGAGCCCTTAAGTGACTAGGAAGCGAATTTTAAGTCGATATGATGATAAAAAATATACGGCAGCCTTTTTGATTCCTGTCGGCGCATGTAGAACTTTAGGCGAGGATGGTTGGGAGTTTGACAGCCCTGAGCGGCTATCCAAGGAGGTTTCAGAACACCTGATTGCGGCATTCAGGCTCAACTTTGTTGAGATGTACTCAGGGATCAAAAGATACGTAGGCGACGATATTGGTATGTCTATATTTCTTGATGACATGAATGAGGTGGAGAATATTTACTTTCAAGTTTCCGGGGATTCGCTGAAAGCGCTTGCAGAGCTATGCCGAGATACCCAAGTTTTTTCTAAAGCAGAAATGTTCGTGCCTGAGAAAGAATGAATACCGTCTGCGGGTCCCAGCTGTACAGAATTGCAGGACGAGATAAGGGGACTGATTTATTTTGGTTGAAAAATCAATCCGTCCCTTTTTGCTCGTCTGAGTTAGCTGTTGCTTAAGCACATTACGTGGGTTGCATGGTCATAGTCTGTTCGCATGAAGCCGCACTTCAGATAAAACGCGTCGCCGGCGGCGGTATCGGTGAATAGGCATAGGTTCTGGAACCGCAGAGCGGCATGTGCAACAAGCGCATTTACCATCTTCTGTCCCACGTGCTGCCTCTTTGACCCTGGGTTCCACTCGTCAATTAGACGGGAAAGGAACCTGAAGCCTTGTCCAATCGCCTCTTTCGCTAGCCTGAGTTTGCGGGGGAGATGGGTGATCACTTGAATGTCGACTTGGCCCATGCATCGTCCTTGATGGGAGCAGACCTATCTTGCTGACAAGGGGTCTTGCGGACTGGTCACACAGGATAGGATGCCCGGCCGCATATGATCCCAACGTCTTTCGGCGTCATTGGGCGGCTTTTTAGGCGCCGCCGTCGAGACGATGCATGTGGGCGACAACGTGCATAAAGACCCAGGCATCACCTTTTTCGTACGTCTCGAGGGCTTCGCTGCCGCCAAGAAACGGGTACGGCTGCGGGATATAGACCTGGTTTTCAGCAAGGGGGCCCAGGTGCCGGAACAACTCGGCGACGTGATCCGAGTCTAGGACATACAGTTCGAACCCCGGCTCTTTCAGTACCTCCGCTTCAAAGTCTTCGACTGACGGGTGGCTTCCGTACGACTTCGCCGCGCACTTGAAAGGGTGCAGCACGAGGTACTCCGAGTCGTGTGGATTGCGAAGAAAGAAATGGCCGAGGCTTGAGTAACCAACAACCTCTGTATGGTTCGGGAAGCTGGCGGCCCACGCTCCCAAGTCGCTCGAGGGTCGAACCGAAAAGAGTGTGTAGAGAACAGGTCCGGTTGGCTTTCCGAATATTTTGGAGAAAAGTCCCAAGGTGAAACCTCAAGTTGAGCGCTTGGTAGCAAGAACGCGCGTGTAAATTTTGTGGTCGAAAACGACGGGAATCCCTATTCGATTTGGCGGCCTGCCGCAGATCTCACGTTTCGTCGCAACGACTTTGAAGTCGTCCTGGCTTGAGCCTGAAACCGCGATTTGCTTTGCAAAGCCACATGCCGATGCTCGGGCTCCTTAAGGCGATTACCCAGCGGGGTCCTAACGCAACTCCACCTCAAAGCGATAGTTGATATCCACCTTGCTGGCATCTACCGGCAGAGCGGCTTTGGTCAGTACAAACTCGAATGCCGGCTCGAAGTATTCATCACGCAGGATTTCACCCGCCAGCACTTCCACCTCATACCAACCATTCTCGACTTCAATAGTCGGCCTGTTTGATTGCTCATAACGCTCGAGCAACTCATCGAGATTCTCATCCGTGAACGCCTGCAGAATGCGCCACGTGAACAAATGTATGCGACCGTGCTCGACACGCAGCGAATAACCGCCGCGACGATGCTGCACCCGACCTTCGTGCCGGGGCATTTGAGGCTCAACGCCGGCCAACGTGAAAACAACGGTGTAAGGATGGTTTTCCACACCGGCGAGCGGGATGAGGACGCCATCAAGAACGGCCTTGTCGCCGCTTTCACTGGACACAAACTCACCAGCCAGATCGTCTGCAAGTTGATGCTCTTGCTTGAAGCGCCTCAACAGTTGAAGGTCACCGAGCAGGAAGTAGTCGATGAGGTCATTAAGGACGTCGGAAAACACATACTGCATGAGGGGGTATCCTTGGTCTCACAGTGCCAAAGTAAAAATGCAGCCAGTCAGCACTATCCCGCTAATTCATCGCCTAATATGGGTTTGCATGCACCCTAACGGTCCAGGCACCCGCGCTGCAATCATCAATCTTAACTTACAATTGCTTGAGTCAGATGTTGCTCAAGCACATCACGTGCGTGGCATGATCATGATCTGTTCGCATGAAGCCACACTTCAGATAAAACGCGTCGCCAACAGCGGTATCGGTGAAAAGGCACACGCTCTGAAAGCGCTGCGCGGCATGTGCAACAAGCGCCTTGACCAACGTCTGTCCCACGTGATGCCGCCTTGATGAAGCGCTGACGTAGACCCGTCGCAACCTCGCCATGTCCTTTTCGGCGTAGGGATCAACTGAAAGGCCTCCGATGCCTATTAGCTGCTGGTTTCGATACGCGGCGATAAGACATTCGCCAGGGGCATTGAAGCGATTGATCCCGGAGTTCCACTCGGTAATCAGCCGGGTCACAAACCTGAAACCTTCTTCAACAGCCTCTTTTTCCAGCACCCGAATCTGCGGGGGCAGATGGGTGATCAGTTGAATGTCGGCTTGGCCCATGGATCTTCCTTGATTGGGTGGAGAGCTATCTGGCTTAGTAGGGGCTCTTGAAGTGCGTTGCTATTGGCAATGCAGGTAGCGGCTGTTCGACTCAGGAAGACCCGCGTTCAATTTGAGGTCGGCACCCTTCTTCAGAGTGAGGCGTCAGTACAGACCTGTCGCGCTATCAGGTTCGCGTACCGGAACCTGGTGCACGCTGACCATGTTGTAGTTGAGCATGAAGCCAACCCCACCCTCGGACTCCATCACCTGAGCCACCCAGCCAATAGGATTGATGAACAAAGAGTTGTCGTGGTTGAGCACTCCTACAGCAGCAGTCGTCTCATCATAATCCCAAACGACATCGCCCCAGTGCCAACCCTGGCCTTCTACGTACTGGTTACCTAGCAACGCTCCAAGCGCATACATTTCCTCCTCGGACAGCGTTGTGCCAGTCGCTTTGCAATTGCGCACCCGCTCCGTAATCGCCGCAACCACATCGGCCGGCGCATCATCCCCGGTAAGGCCGAGTAAGGCGAGTCCCTCGCGGCTCAGCACTTTGATCTGATCTACCAACTCGGCGGACACTTTGCTTATTTCAGCCATTCTTGTTCCTCCATTAAAAAACTGCACAGCCCAACCAAGATTTCGCAAGCCTGCTCTGCGCTTAGCCCGGGCTTGATCGCTGTCACGCTTTGCCAATACCAAGCAATGACCGCAGCCAGCCTGCCGACTTCCGTTCATAGAAAGGCGTTGTTTCCTTAAGGAAGTAATCGCTAAGGCCTTCCCCTCCTTCGGTCACGCGATAGAGGTCAACGGGTTCGCCTTCCGGGGCGGTATCTCCGGCAACGTTACCGGCCTCGCGCATGACCCGTTCAAAATCTCCGTCCGCTTCAATACCGATGATCAGATGGGGCTTTTGATCAACCGATGGGTCATGCATCAACGCCAGAAATGCACGTTTTACGTTGCGATGTTTGGCGAGTAACTGCGTGAGTGAGTGGATCATCCTGGACGGGTATTGCGACGGCTGTCCGAGCAGCACGGTCGTGTCTTTTTCGACCGTGCGCTGCGCTGGCTTCTGGCCGATCCCGTCGGAGAGCAGATGGCGCACTTCCTCCGGCAAAAACTCTTTTGCATAAGGAGACTTTGGATTGAGAAAAAGAGGGGCGCCCCGTGTGATCTCAAACAGCGATCTGGCCGGAATCTCTACGTAGGACTCTTCGCTGTCTATGGATGCTTGCAGTGTTTGCAATGAAGAAAAAAACGGGATGACAGGTGAGCCGTCAGCCTTGTGCCAATTCGCGATGCTGATGTTGCTACCCGCTTCGAGCGTGACATGACCTTTCCCAGTCCCGGCAGTGCCAAGGACGTAGACGGTGGAATCCAGCAGCGTCTTGAAGAAGTCGGGTCGATGGGCCGGCTCATCCGCCGCCAGCCTGAGCGATTGTTCGAGGGCGTTTTCTTGCTGGTTGTTCATGATTTCCATCCGTGGCTCCATCAAAACAGACAAAAAATGAGTGCAAAGCGCGCGTAGTTTTCCACGGGACTGTGAAAACAGGAAGAACAGGCGGTTCTGCTGATGGCAGCGCTTTGCATTCAACATCGTCAGGGCGTTTCACGCGATGTGAAAAATGTGTCGTCAATGGCAACAAACTTGAAAGCCCTCTGATATCATTCTCACCTGCGAATACTTCGCATTGCCAAGGAGGCTTCTAACCTTTCTGATCACCTTCCTGGTAGCCCGTAATGTTCCTTTCGCATCCGTTTCGCCCCACCGTGCTTGCGCTTTGCTGCTCTGCGAGCTTCATCGCCAATGCTGCCGACTCTGCGGTGGAGCTCGGTGCTACTGACATCAACGCGGATGCCGTCAAGGCCAATTCCAACACGCTGCCTGAGGTCTATGCGGGTGGTCAGGTCGCTCGTGGCGGGCAGATGGGTGTTCTGGGTAATCAGGACACCATGAACGTCCCCTTCACCATGACCAGCTATACCTCCCAGCTTATCGAGGATCAGCAGGCTGAAGATGTGGGAGATGTACTCCTTAACGACCCGTCGGTGCGCCAGTCTTACGGCTTCGGTAATCAGTCGCAGATATTCGTGATCCGCGGTTTGCCGCTGGCAGGTGACGATATCTCCTACGGCGGTCTGTACGGCGTCCTTCCCCGGCAAATTCTCTCCACGGACGCGATTGAGCGGGTGGAAGTATTCAAAGGTCCCAACGCTTTTATCAACGGCGTGAGCCCCACCGGTACGGGCTTGGGTGGCAGCGTGAATCTGCAGCCCAAGCGTGCTGAAGACGTGCCGACTCGCCGTTACACCCAAGACATCAGTTCCGATGGCCGAATTGGTGAGCACCTGGACCTTGGCCAACGCTTCGGCGAGGGCAATCGATTCGGAGCGCGAGTCAACCTTAGCCAACGCGAAGGCGACACTGCGATTGATGACGAAAACCAGCGCACCAAGTTGTTCGTCGCGGGACTCGATTATCGGGGTGACACCTTTCGCGTCTCTACCGACTTTGGCTACCAAAAACAGCGCATCAACGGTTTACGCAACACCGTGCAATTGGGTAATGCGACCAAAATCCCGACCGCCCCGGACGCCAGCCATAACTACGGCCAGGACTGGACTAATACCGAAACCGAAGACACGTTCGGCATGATGCGTGGCGACTGGGACCTGAATGAAAACTGGACTGCCTACCTTGCAGGGGGCGCCAAGCATACGCGTGAAACTGGCGTATACGGCACGCCAACCCTCGTAGGTAATAACGGAGTTGCAACTGTCGGCGGCTCCGAGATCCCGCACAATGAGGAAAACACCAGCTTTGCAGCGGGGCTTAACGGTCATGTTCAAACCGGGCCGGTGAGTCATCAGATCGCGATTGGCGCCTCCACCATCTGGACCCAGCAAGAGAACGCCTACACCTTCTACCGCTCGGTCACCGGGAATACCAATATCTACACCACACCTGACCTGCCCAAGCCAACGGCGGTTTCCCTCACCGGCGGCGATATGGGCGATCCGGGTGTCACCGGCAAAACCCGCAACCGAAGCCTGGCCGTTTCCGACACAGTTGGCTTGTTCGACGATAGTTTGCTGCTGACATATGGCGTGCGCCGTCAGCAGCTGCGCGTAGAGAACTACTCGTACGACGGCACCACCTCCAACGGCGTGGCTAATCCGGCCAATGACGGCAGCCGTACTTCGCTTTACGACGAATCCATCACCACTCCGGTGTACGGCATCGTCTATAAACCGAATGACACCGTTTCCCTGTATGCAAACCGCATTGAAGGCCTGGCCAAAGGGCCGGTCGCGTCCGGTACCAACGTCACCAACCTTGGGGAGGCCTTCCCGCCTGGCCGCACCAAGCAACTGGAAGCGGGTATCAAGCTGGACATGCAATCGTTCGGCGCAAATCTTGGCGTGTTCCGGATCGAGAAGCCCAGCGATGGCTACGTCGATGCGACCCAGCGCCTCTACATTCGCGACGGCGAGCAGGTGAACAAGGGTGTTGAGCTGAGCGTGTTTGGTGAGCCCATCGAAGGCCTTCGCCTGATGGCAGGCGGCACGCGCATGACCTCGGAGCTGAAGAACACCGCGGGCGGGCTCACTGATGGAAACCATGCCATCGGGGTGCCCACCTTCCAGCTAAATGCGAGCGTCGACTGGGACGTTCCTGGCCTGGAGGGAGCTGCCCTCAGCGCCCGTATGCTGCGTACTGGAGGCCAGTATGCGGATCAGGCCAATAACCTGAGCCTTCCAACCTGGAATCGGTTCGATGCCGGGGCGCGCTACAAACTTAAAGTCGATCAAAGGGACCTGACATTGCGCGTCAACGTGGAGAACATCACCGACAAGAACTACTGGGCCTCCGCCAACGGTGGCTATCTCAGCCAGGGCGACCCGCGTCTGGTCAAACTCTCGGGCACCATAGACTTCTGAGTCAACGCTCCCAAGGGATAGGCATCATGATTCCCTCGGATCAAACGGCTTTCGATGAGTCGAATTCAGGGTCAGCCAGCAGGTTGGCCCAAGCGCCCAAGGCATAGCTCAGATCAGGCGTTCAGCAGCATCCAAGGTACGCCTCGGGCGGGTGTCAGTTGCCTGCGAGAGTTTTACTTCTCGACAACCCGCTGTCTTGGTTAGCGCTTTTTGTCATCCGGCCCCTGCCCGCGCGTCACCTCAAATCGCCTGACACTCTTGCGCAACCAACTAACAAACCCACCCGTATCGGCCACCACCGGCTTGGCCTCCAACATCGCAGCCCTCGCCTTCGCCCGAAACTTCGCCAACCCAGCCAACGCCCCAATCAATTCCGGATGCTCCGCCAGCCACGGTTCCAGATCAGCCTTGTCGATCCGATAAATCATGCAATCGGTGTACGCACAGAACCGCGCCAGCGTCGGCGTGCCGTCAACAAACCCGCTTTCACCCAGCAGCTCACCCGGCCCCATGCGCCCCACTTCCAGCCAGCCGTCCGGCCGTTGCAGCGACGCCGATACCACCCCGGACTCAATAATGAACAGCGCATCAGGCACCACGCCCTCGGCGAGCACGACGTCTTTCGCCGGATAAGCGCCCAGGCGCATGTGCTGTTCCAGTTGCGCGCGGTCGGCGTCGCTGAGCATGCGCAGCGCATTGACGGTGCTGAGCACCGCAGACTGTCGCGTCGCAGGGCGTTGCTGGTCCTGGCGGGTTTCGGTCGAGGCGAGCTGCCGGTGAATCAGGTCGAACAGTTGGTTACGCACCGCTGAGCGCCGGTCCCGGGATTTTACGTAGCCGGTGACTTCGTATTCGACGATACGCAGGCCGGACTTGACCACCACCGCCGACGGCGCGGGCTGGGCCAGCAGTTCGCGACAGCCGAGCAGCGCTTTCTCCAGGGAGTCCAGCACCAGGCTGGGCCGCAGGCGGGTCGACAGTTCGATGGACAGTGTGACCGAATGGAAATGGTCCGGGCGGCTGAAGTTGACGATGCGGGTCTTGGCGGCCATGGCGTTGGGGATCACGGCCATGCTGCCTTCGGAGGTCAGCAGGTGGGTGGAGCGCCAGTCGATTTCGATGACTTTGCCTTCGATGTCGTCGACGCGAATCCAGTCGTCCACGCGGAACGGCTTGGTCGCGTTGAGAACGATGCCGGAGAAGACGTCACCCAGGGTGCTTTGCACCGCGAGGCCGAAGATGATCGCGACTGCGCCGGAGGTGGCCAGCAGCCCTTTGACCGGCAGGTCGAGCACATAGCCGGCCGCCGCCACTGATGCGACGAGGAAGATGATTGCGCCCATGACGTCTTGCAGCAGATGACCCTTGCCGCCGATCCGAGGCTCCATGACCACGACGGCGAGCACGGTGAGTGTCCGCGCGCCGAACAGCCACCAGGCGATGGTCAGGATGGTGCCCAGCACATGCCGGGGAACGGACCAGTCGGCGGGCACCGGATACAGCGGACTGAGCCCGCCATCGAGCAGCGCCATGCTGAACAGCACGAACAGCACCAGCCGGCACGCCAGCTTGCGCCGCAGCCAGCGCGGGTGCAGCCACTGCCAGAGCGTGAGGTCGATGACCAGCAGCACGGCAGCGCTGATCAGCGGATAGGCGAACCACAAATGATCCATCGACATTCCCTGGGGTGGACAGCCCGTGCAGCTTAGCTGAATACCTCGCCGGGAGCGCCGGTCTGCTTTTTCGCTAACACAGCATGCCCCATCAGAACGCCGTAACGCCCCCGTCCACCGCCAGTGAGTGCCCGGTGGTGAAAGCGGCGCCGTCGCTGCACAGGTAGAGCACGGCGGCGGCGATTTCTCCGACTTTTCCGATCCGCCCGACCGGGTGCATGGTCGCGGCAAATTCGGCCTTGCGCGGATCGGCTTCGTGGGCGCGGCGGAACATGTCGGTGTCGATCACCGCCGGGCACACGGCGTTCACGCGGATGTGTTTTTTGGCGTACTCGATGGCGGCCGACTTGGTCAGGCCGATCACCGCGTGCTTGGACGCGCTGTAGATGCTCATCTTCGGCGCCGCGCCCAGCCCTGCGACTGACGCGGTGTTGACGATCGCCCCGCCGCCCTGGGCCAGCATCAGCGGCAACTGGTATTTCATGCACAGCCAGACGCCCTTGACGTTGACGCCCATGATCGCGTCAAACTCGGCTTCGCTGCCTTCGGCAAGGCGGCCCTTCTCGATTTCGATGCCGGCGTTGTTGAAGGCGTAATCGACGCGGCCGTAGGCGTCTACGGCTTGGGCCATCATTTGCTGCACTTGGACGTCCTTTGTCACGTCACACGGCAGAAACAGCGCTTCCCCGCCCGCCTGATGAATCAACTCGGCCGTGCCCTCGCCGCCCGCGCTGTCCAGATCCACCACCAGCACTTTCAGACCGTGTTCGGCAAACGCCAGCGCGGTCGCTCGGCCAATACCCGCCGCGGCGCCGGTGACCAACGCGACTTGGCCGGAAAACGTCATGCTCATGGGATCGTCCTTTTTGTACTTATTAATTGAAGAGCTCGGCAAACGCCTGATAGGCCGCAGCTTAGCGGTCGCGACACAGTCAGCGTCAGCACTATCAAGAGGCCGGTTGCCGGGCCATTGGTGGCGATGATGATCGGAGACGAGCGCCATCATCAGCGTGGATCGGCGGGCATTCGGTGCAGTGGCAATCCTTGCTGTACAGGCCGTTCCGGTCTATCACTGCCGCTTCGCCGATAATCGAGAGCCCTGCCATGACCGCCTTGAATAACCGCCAATTCCTCCTCGCCCGCCGCCCGGTGGGTGCCGCCAGCCGTGAAGATTTCACCTTCCAGACCGTGCCTGTTGCGGAACTCGCCGAAGGCCAGATCCTGGTGAAGAGCGAATACCTGTCCCTGGACCCGGCCATGCGCGGATGGATGAACGAAGGCAAGTCGTACATCGCGCCGGTTGAGCTGGGCGCGGTGATGCGCGCGTTGGGCGCGGGCAAGGTCATTGAGTCGCAACACCCGAAATTCGCCGTGGGCGATTACGTTCAGGGCGTGCTCGGGGTGCAGGATTATTTCGTCGGCGAGCCCAAGGGCTTCAACAAGGTCGACCCCAAACTGGTGCCACTGCCGGTGTACTTGGCGGCGCTGGGCATGACCGGTATGTCGGCCTACTTCGCTTTGCTCGAAGTCGGCCAGCCCAAAGCCGGTGATACCGTGGTGATTTCCGGCGCGGCCGGTGCGGTGGGCAGCATCGCCGGTCAGATCGCCAAAATCAAAGGCTGCCGGGTCATCGGCATTGCTGGCGGCAAGGAAAAATGCCAGACCCTGATCGATGAGTTCGGCTTCGACGGCGCCATCGACTACAAGAACGAAGACATCCATGCGGCGCTGAAACGCGAATGCCCCAAAGGCGTGGACGTGTATTTCGATAACGTCGGCGGCGACATCCTCGATGCGGTCCTGACCCGCCTGGCGTTGAAAGCGCGGGTGGTGATCTGCGGCGCCATCAGCCAGTACAACAACAAGGAAGCCGTCAAAGGCCCGGCCAACTACCTGTCGCTGCTGGTCAATCGCGCGCGCATGGAAGGTTTCGTGGTGATGGACCACGCGGAACACTTCGCCAAGGCCGGAATGGAAATGGCCGGCTGGCTGGCCCAGGGCAAGCTGAAAAGCAAAGAGCACATCGTTGAGGGCCTTGAGACCTTCCCGGAAACCCTGCAGATGCTGTTCAAAGGCGAGAACAGCGGTAAGTTGATCTTGAAGGTGTGAGCTGTATGGGTGGGTCAACCTGTGAACCCTCGCTGATAATCCGCTGAACAACTCACGGATAACGCTGCCGAAACCACCAGAGGGCGCACTCTGGTGTAAGCTCGTGCGCTGTTGATCCGACCCATCGAGAGGCTTATGCGGGCTCCCTTCCGACGTTCTACCCTTGCAGCGCTGCGCGGTTTTGAATCCTCCGGCACGGCGATCACGATTCTGCCGAGTGCAGCCGATTACCGGCAGACACTGCTGGCTAAGATTGCCGCCGCCACCCGACGGATCTACATCGTCGCCCTGTACTTGCAGCAGGACGAAGCGGGTCAGGAAATTCTCGATGCGTTGTATGCCGCCAAGGCTGCGCGACCGGAGCTGGACGTCGTGGTGCTGGTCGACTGGTTCCGCGCCCAACGCGGCCTGATCGGCGCCGGCAAGCAGGCCGGGAACTCGGCGTGGTATCAGGCGCAGAACCTGGAACACGATCAGGAAGTGCCGGTGTACGGCGTGCCGGTGCAAACCCGCGAGCTGTTCGGCGTGTTGCACCTCAAGGGCTGCGTCATCGACGATTGTGTGATCTACAGCGGCGCCAGCATCAATAACGTCTACCTTCACAAGCTCGGCAAATACCGGCTCGATCGCTATCACCTTATTGACAGCAAAGGCCTGGCCGACTCGTTCCAGCGTCTGGTCCAGGAGGACATTCGGCCGTCCGACGCGGTGCATCGCCTCGATCTGCCCTCGCCGCCCAGCTCACGCAGCCTGCGCGGGGAAATTCGTCAGTTCCGCCAGCACCTCAAGCGCGCCAGTTACGACGTCAATGATGGCGTGCGAGACAACGGCGAGATGCGCGTCATCCCGCTGCTGGGCATCGGCAACAAGAACCCGCTGAGCAAAACCCTCTGTGATCTGATTGCCGCGACCGATGAGCAACTGACGCTGTGCACGCCATACTTCAACATGCCGCTGGTGGTGAAGCGCGAGATCAATCGCGCGCTGAAGCGGGGCGTTAAGGTCGACATCATCATCGGCGACAAGACCGCCAACGACTTTTTCATTTCGCCGGAGGAGCCATTCAAGGTGATCTCCGCGCTGCCGTATCTGTACGAGATCAGCCTGCGTCGCTTCATGCAGAAGCATCAGACGGCGATCGCCAAGCACCAGCTGAACATCCATTTGTGGAAAGACGGCGACAACACCTATCACCTCAAGGGCCTGTGGTCGGACGACCGCTATACCCTGCTGACCGGCAACAACCTGAATCCGCGGGCCTTTCAGCTGGACCTGGAAAACGCCGTGCTGATCGATGACCCCAAGGGCGAATGGCTAAAGCCGCGCGCCGAGGAAATCGCGCTGCTGATGCGCAATACCCATCGGGTCGGCAAGTTTGACGAGCTCGATACTCTGAGCGAATACCCGGTTGGCGTGCGCACCTTTCTGCGGCGGGTCAGCCGGGTCCGCGTCGAGCGCCTGCTCTACCGGATTCTCTGACGACCATGGGCAAAAGCACTGGCGTTCGCGCGCAACAGGCCGATCAAACCCGCGCGCGCATTCTTCAGGCGGCGATCACGGTGTTCACCCGCGACGGCTATTCCGGCGGGCGCATCGAGAAGATCTCCGCCGAAGCCGAGTCCAACGACCGGATGATTTATTACTATTTCGGCAGCAAGGAGAAACTGTTCGTCAAAGTGCTTGAGCACACCTACGAGCAGTTCAACCGCGCCGAAAGCCTGCTGTCACTGGACCCGTCGACGCCGGCGCAGACGCTGCGCCAGTTGGTGGCGTTTGTCTGGGACTATTACGTCAGCCACCCGGAGTTCGTCGCCATCCTCAGCATCGAAAACCTGCACAAGGGCAGGCACGCGCGCCAGTCCGGTGAGCTGCGACGCCTGTCAGGCGAAGCCGTCGGCGTGCTCAGACCGATCATCGATGCCGGTCAGGCACAGGGTCTGTTTCGGCAGGACCTGGACATTAAGCACGTGTATTTGATGATCGCGTCGCTGTGCTACTTCTATAACTCCAACCTGCACACCCTCAGCTCGTTCCTGGGTCAGGACATGGCCGCGGAGGGAGAGCGGAAGGATTGGCTGGCGTTTATTCAGGATTTGGTGATGCGTGGCGTTAGGGTGTTGCCGGAGTAGGCCGACTGGTGCAGCACCTGTGGGAGCGAGCTTGCTCGCGAAGGCGCCGGTACATCCGCTGAATATTCTGTGGCTGAGATACCGCTTTCGTGAGCAAGCTCACTCCCACAAAGGCCAGTACATCCGCCAGATATTTAGCGGTTGAAATGCAGTCTTCGTGAGCAAGCTCACTCCCACAGGGGCCAGTACATCCGCTAGATATTTAGCGGTTGAAATGCAGTCTGTGGGAGCGAGCTTGCTCGCGAAGGCGCCGTTACATCCGCTGAATATTCTGTGGCTGAGATACCGCCTTCGTGAGCAAGCTCACTCCCACAGAGGCCAGTACACCCGCTAGATATTTAGCGGTTGAAATGCAGTCTTCGTGAGCAAGCTCACTCCCACAAGGGCCAGTACATCCGCCAGATATTTAGCGGTTGAAATGCAGTCTGTGGGAGCGAGCTTGCTCGCGAAGGCGCCAGTACATCCGCTGAATATTCTGTGGCTGAGATACCGCTTTCGTGAGCAAGCTCACTCCCACAAGGGCCAGTACATCCGCCAGATATTTAGCGGTCGAAATGCAGTCTTCGTGAGCAAGCTCACTCCCACAGAGGCCAGTACGTCCGTTAGATATTTAGCGGTTGAAATGCAGTCTTCGTGAGCAAGCTCACTCCCACAGAGGCCAGTACATGCGCCAGATACTTAGCGGTCGAAATGCAGTCTGTGGGAGCGAGCTTGCTCGCGAAGGCGCCGGTACATCCGCTGAATATTCTGTGGCTGAGATACCGCTTTCGTGAGCAAGCTCACTCCCACAGAGGCCAGTACATCCGCCAGATATTTAGCGATCGAAATGCAGTCTTCGTGAGCAAGCTCACTCCCACAGAGGCCAGTACACCCTGTGGGAGCGAGCTTGCTCGCGAAGAGGCCAGTACACCCGCTAGATATTTAGCGGTTGAGATGCAGCCTTCGTGAGCAAGCTCACTCCCACGGGACCGTATTTTGCCGGGCGTCAGCGTGTTGCCTGAAGCGGGATGTCACCCAAAGAGGCTCGCCGAGTCAGTGCGTTCCGGGATTGGCTTTCAAATGCGCCACCTTGTCCTTCAACCCTTCCCACTGCGGCTCATTCGGCGCAAATCGGTTGCGCAGGTACGCCGCGAGGTCGCTGATCTGGGTGTCGGACAGGCTGTCCTTGAAGCCCGGCATGTAACCCAGATCTGCCGTGGCCGGCTTGTCTATTCCCTGCTGAATCACTTTGATCAGATTGTCCGGCAGCGCGCTGTGGACATTGGTATTGGTCGCCAGCGACGGGCTCACGCCAAACAGCTTCGGCCCCAGACCGTCGGCATGACAACCCTGACACGAGCCTTCGAACACCCGCTGGCCATTGCTCAATGACTGAGGCGAAACGCTCGGTTTCTCTGCCAGACCGCTCACCGTCGCGGGACGGATGGCAGCACTACCAGACGCAGGCTCATTCAACGCCGCCAGATACACCGCAATCGCCCGCACATCGCTCTTCGGCAGTTTCGCCAGTTCCGAGACAACCGGCCCCATCGGCCCCGCCGCGACACCGTGAGCATCGGAATACCCGCTGCTTAAATAATTGAACAGCTGATCCTCGGTCCAGGGCGTCGGCGCCTTCGACAGGCTGTTGAGCGCCGGCGCTTCCCAGCCGTCCACCGTGCCGCCCCCTAGAAACGAGGTGCCGCCCTTCTCCGCTCCCAGCAGATCCCGGGGTGAATGGCAGGCGGCGCAATGCCCCAGTCCATTGACCAGATACTGACCGCGATTCCACTGAGCGCTTTGCTGCGGCTGCATCTGCACCTCGCCTTTGCGCAGGTAAAGCGCGTTCCAGCCGGCCATCAGCGGCCGCACATTGAACGGGAAACGCATGTCGTTGGCGGGCTGCACCTGTTTCACCGGCGTCTGCGACATCAGGTACGCGTACAGCGCCTGCATGTCGGCGTCCTCGATGTTTCTGAAGGCCGTGTAGGGAAACGCCGGGTAAAGGTGTTTGCCATCGCGACTGATGCCGTCACGCATCGCCCGCTCGAACGCCGGATACGACCAGTTGCCGATGCCGGTCTCCGGGTCCGGGGTGATGTTGCTGCTATATAAAGTGCCGAATGGCGTTTGCATCGCCAGCCCGCCGGCATTGCTGGCGCCATTCGGGGCGGTGTGACAGACCGCGCAGTCGCCCACGGCCGCCAGCAACCGCCCGCGCTCCAGAGTCGCCGATGACCAAGTGCCCGCGGCGGGCGGCGTGATCGGCGCGATTTCAGCACGCCAGGGCAACGCGGTCGCGGCCATGCCCAGCAACGCGCCGAACGCAGCAAACAACGAACCGAACAGCCACTTTGAGCGTTTGGCTTTCGGCGACTGCGGCGGCTGGCTGTTGGATTCCACGCCCGCGCTGTTCAGTGCGGCAAGTATGCGTTCTGCGGTGATCGGCAGCTCGCGAAAGCGAATCCCGGTCGCGTCGTACACGGCGTTGGCAATGGCTGCCGCACTCGGGACCGACGCCGACTCCCCGGCGCCCATGGGCGGCTCGGCCTGGCGCGGCATCATCATGACGTCGACTTTCGGCACTTCGGGGAACGTCAGAATCGGGTAGCCGCCCCACTCCTTGCTCGCCACGGTGGATTCCTCGAACGTCACCCGCTCCTTGAGCACGCGACTGGTGGACTGGATGACGTTGCCGTGGATCTGATGCTGCACGCCAGCAGGGTTGACCATCATGCCGGCGTCGTGGCCGATCACCACGCGAGTCACCGACACATCACCCGTGTGCTTGTCGATCGCCACGTCCGCCACCCACGCCGCCCACGCTGCGCCGAAGCCGGGAAACTTGCTGTGGATGTAGCGCGCGTAGGCAAAACCGCGCCCGCGCAGGACGCCATCTTCTTCGGGGATTTGCATCGGTTGGGTGCGCGGTGTCCAGTCAGCTCGGGCGGCGGTGGCGCGAACCAGTTCGGCAGCGCGCTCGTCCTGCAGGTAGCGCAGGCGGTATTCGATAGGGTCAACGCCAGCGGCGAACGCCAACTCGTCGATGTAGGACTCGTGAGCGAAGGTATTGGGAAGCGCCGACACACCGCGCATCCATGACGCCCGTACAATCGGCGCCATGTCGTGGATCGTGACGCGCATGTGCTCAATGTCGTAGGGCGGAATCGAGGTGCGATCGCCCATTTCAAACATGGTCGCCACCGGCTCCACGCGACCGGTCAACAGCAAGGCCAGGGTCGGTGAGTTGTTCGACGGGTAGCGGGTACTGAAGTCATACCCGGCGATGCCGCCATCGGCATTAATCCCGCCGTCGACTTCCATCAACTGCGCCGTGCCTTTCGGCTCCCAGGCATGTTCCTGCTCGCGGGTCAGTTGCACGCGCACCGGCCGGCCCACGGCGCGGGACAGCAACACGGCATCGGCGCAGACGTCATCAGCGCAATTGCGCCCGTAACAGCCGGCCGCTTCCATGCGGATGATGTCGATCCGTTCTTCGGGGTATTCCAGCAGCCAGGCCAGATCGGCGCGGAGCATGTGGGGGTTCTGCGTACCGGACCAGACCCGAATGCCTTCTTTGCTGTAGTCCGCCAGCCCGCACGAAGGTCCGATGGAGCCGTGAATCTGGTAAGGCCACAGATAGGTTCGCGTCATCCGCTCGCTGGCCTGAGCCAACGCTTCTTCGACATTGCCCTGATCGAGCACCACCCGCTGAATGCTCGGGTTGTCGCGAATCGCCTGCTCGATATTGCTCATGTCCGGCAACTGGTGCTGCCACGGTTTCCAGGTGACCTTGAGCTCGCGCGCCGCCTTGGCCGCCTGCTCTTCGCGCATCGCGACGATGCCGACGAAATCGCGAATCACCACCACGCGGACGATGCCGGGAATGTGGGCGATGGAGGATTCATCCACGTCCAAGAGGCTGGTGCCGACGAAGTCGCCGGTGTCGTAACCGGCGTAGGGCGGACGTACGACACGGCCGTGGAGCATGTCCGGCAAACGCATGTCGTGGACGTAGGTCAATTCGCCGGTGGCCTTGCCCGGAATGTCGACACGGGCGGCGCCCTGCCCCACCAGTTTGTAGTCCTCCAGCCGCTTGAGTGGTGCGTTGCCGGAGATGCGCAGCTCCACGCGCTGATCCACCAGCAGCTGGCCAAAGGTCAGTTCGCGACCGTCCTGTGCCTTGATCACGCCGCTGTCGATGACTAACGAATCCACATCGACCGACCACTGCTGCGCGGCCTGTTGCAGCAGGTAGCGCCGCGCCTCGGCCGCCGCATTGCGCAACGGGATGGCGGAAATCTGCAAAGTAGCGCTGGCGATGGTCGCGCCCTGATTCGGCGCACGCTCGGTGTCGCCCAGAATCATCGTCACCTGATCCATCTGCAGGTCCAGCTCTTCGGCGACGATCTGCGTCAGCGAGGTGCGAATGCCGGTGCCCAGATCGACGTGGCCGTTGAAGGCGAAGACGCGGCCGTCCTGATCGATGGCAATGAACAGCCCCAATTCCACGGGCCGGACGGTGGGGGTGCCGCCTTTGGCGACCGGACCGGATGGCGGCAGGATGTCGTCGACGATCAGCAGCACGCCGTTTTGGGCGAGCAATTCATCGCGCGTGGGCAAAGTCTGGGTCATTGGGCGGGATCCGGGCTGGGCTGATGACGCGCGGCACGCATGACCGCACTGAGGATTTCAAGGTGCGTGCCGCAGCGGCACAGGTTGGCTGACAGTTCGTTGCGAATCTGCGCTTCGGTGGGGTGCGGGTTGCGGTCGAGCAAGGCCTTGGCGGTCATGATCATGCCGTTCATGCAGTAGCCGCATTGCGCGGCCTGCTCGTCGATGAAGGCTTGCTGCACCGGATGCGGGCGGTCTCGCGAACCGATGCCTTCCAGCGTGGTGATCTCGCGCCCTTGGGCGCCGGCCAGTGGAAACACGCAGGAGCGTGCGGCGACGCCGTCGATGATCACCGTGCAGGCGCCGCACTCGCCCAGGCCGCAGCCGTATTTGGGGCCGTTGAGGTGCAGATCGTTGCGCAGGATCAGTAACAGCGGCGTGTCAGGCATTGCCGTGACACGTGTGGCCTGACCGTTGACGTTCAGGGTCACGGTCTTCTCCGCCGCCCGCTGCAGCTCGCTTGTGTCAGCCTTCATGTGTTACCCGCTGTAGCTTGCATTTGATGAAGTGATTACTTCATGAAACGAGAGCAGGAAGCATGCCAGCGGAGAAAAGGCTGTAGGACGTTGGAGTATTGGGGTGGGTTTAGTCGTTTCGACGTCGCAATTGGGTGGACTGAACATTCTCCATGTAGGAGTGAGCTTGCTCGCGAATGCAGTGGGTCAGGCACATAAATGTCGCGGGCAGATCGTGTTCGCGGGCAAGCGCGCTCCTACGGCGGTGCTGTCAGGCGGCGTTATTCATCGCCCTCGTCGATCAATTTGCGCAGCAGAAACAGCACAGCCACGCGTTCGGCGGGGTTGAGTTTGCTCAGGGTCAGCTCGCTGATCTGCGCGGCGCGGGGCACGGTTTCCTGCACCAGTTGCAGGCCGCTGTCGGTCAGGCTGCAGATGACTTTGCGGCGATCCTGCGGGTCCGGGTCGAGGCTGATCAGGTCCCGGGCTTTCAGGCGATCAACGATGCCGCGAATGGTCGCCTGATCCACGGCCGTGGCCTTGACTAGCTCGGTTTGCGAGCTGGGGCCGTGATCGCGCAACGCGCACAGGGTCACGAATTGCACCGCCGTGAGCTGCGAATCGCCGACATTCTGCTGGAAGATCGCCAGATGACGTTGGTAGGCCTTGCGCAGCAGATGGCCCACTTGCTCGGAAAAGGTGTAGGACGGATTGTTATTGGAAGGGTTGTCAGTGGACACGGGTGGCTCGTTCGGCAGGATCTGGAAAGTGGTGGCTACAGTAACGTCTGCGGGGGGTTGAGGGGAATCTTCGGAATGAGTGAGTTATCTGCAGCCGAATGGATTGTGGAAGCTTGCTCGCGAAGAAGTAGGTAAAGACCCCAAATCTACGTCGACAGGAATGCCGCCTTCGTGAGCAAGCTCACTCCCACAAGATTGCTGTGCACGGAAAATCCTGGGGTGTATGCAAAACCTGTGGGAGCGAGCTTGCTCGCGAAGAAGTAGGTAAGGACCCTAAATCTTCATCTACAGGAATCCCGCCTTCGTGAGCAAGCTCACTCCCACAAGGACCGCGTTCTCTGAATAACACCGTGGTGTCCGTCGCTCAAAAGTACCTCCTAAGCGCGGACATCCACCTCAGGCTTTCGATGCCTCGGGCGCCACCACTTCCCCCGCCAGCACCACGGCCTGGTCGTCCAGATAAATGTCGCAACGACGCAGCGGGATATCCAGATGGCACGGGGTTTTGCGGGTGCCGCCGACTTCAGTATTCGGCCCCGTGGAAAACAGGAAGTTGCCGTAGAACGCCCGGGCGTCCATGCACATGCCGTCGTTCTTGTCGTGCAGGCCCATGGCCGACCACTGGGCGCGGGGTTGCAGGCCCCAGCCGATGTGGGAAATGCCGTAGACCTCCGGGTCGTTGAAGTACTTCAGGTAATCACGCAGGTACTCCGCCTCGAAACCACCGTGAATCCCGGTGATAAACCCCTTATCGATCTCCAGCGTGATCTGCTCGCGGGAATAGGTTTTGAACGGCAGCACGATGTCGCCGACATCAATGACCAGCGTGCCTTCGGCGGTCTCTTCGTTGGGCCAGGAAAACAGAAACCCGCTGGGCCAGTGATCCCAACGACCCGGCTCGTCGGCGAAACCGTATTCGGTGACTGAAGGATATTGCCCCAGTTGCGCACGGAAATCGCTGCCGGCCCGTGACTTCACCTGAATCGAGCGCGCCGCCTTCAGCACCTGTTCGGCGGCCAGCACCCGCTCCTTGTCCGCCACCGTCGGCAGCATCCGCGCCAGCACTTCCGGAGGCTCCACCGCCAGCAGAATCCGCGTTCCGGTCTTGAGGATCTGCTCCTGCTCCGGCGAGTGCAGCAGCATCATCGTGTCGACGATCAGGTCCGCCGCCTCAAGGGCACGTTGCGCGGCGATGTTGCCGGTCAGCGCGGTGTCGCCGCAGTAGGCGGTCATGTCGTTGCCCATGGCTTTGGGGTGATTGAACGAAGGCAGCTCCACCGCATACACCTTCGCGCCAAGACGTTGGGCCGCGTCCATCGCGGCGCGCACCGTGCGCCCATTGGAGTAGTGGCTCTTGAGCACCGCCACGCTCTGGGTCGCGTCCACTTTCGACAGTTTCAGCACGTGCTCGAACATCTGGGTCAATTCGCAATCGCTAACCGGCATCTCTTTTCTCCTCTGGGGCGGATGACGAGCCGGATGCACCATTGCAAGGCGTCGCGCATCAGACCAGTGCATTTTTTAAAGCGTACACACTTATTAAAAGCGATAAGACATCAATCCGGACGCCGCTGCAATAGGCACGCCACTCTGTTACCCAACCACACAGATCCCAATGAATAAGGGTTACAGCAGGTGACATGCCTGTTTGCGACACCGCCTGCCGTTTCTGGAAATATCGGTTCACTTTTAAAAATATCAGCGTATACACTTTAAAAACCCAGCGACGCGATACATTCTTTTCGCCTCGCCGTCATCCAGAGCTCCGGTCATTCAGAGCTCATGAAACACAAAGGAATGCGCGCCATGCCAACCACGCAAAAAATCGCCATCGTCGGATCCGGTCTGGGGGGCGCTGCGGCTGCGACGCTGTTGCAGAAAGCCGGCTTCCACGTCGATATCTACGAACAAGCCCCCGCGTTTTCTCGTATCGGTGCTGGTATCCACATGGGCCCGAACATCATGAAAATCTTCCGGCGCATGGGCATCGAGCAACAGCTCAGCGACATGGGTTCGCACCCGGATTTCTGGTTCAGCCGCGACGGTGCGACCGGCGATTACCTGTCGCGCATCGCCCTGGGCGAGTTCTCCCTCAAGGAGTACGGCGCGGCCTACATCACCGTGCACCGCGGTGATCTGCACGCGCTGCAAATGTCGACGCTGGCGCCGGGCAGCGTGCACTTCAGCAAATGCCTGACCACGCTGGAAGAACGCGACAACGGCGTGCGCCTGAATTTTGCCGACGGCACCCACGCCGACGCCGACATCGTGATCGGCGCCGACGGCATCAACTCCAAGATTCGCGAAGAGCTGCTGGGCCATGAAAAACCGCTGTACAGCGGCTGGGTCGCCCACCGCGCGCTGATCCCCAGCGAGGTGCTGACCAAATACAACCTGGAGTTCGAGAACTGCGTGAAATGGTGGAGCGAGGACCGTCACATGATGGTTTATCACACCACCGGCAAGCGCGATGAGTATTACTACGTCACCGGCGTGCCCCATGCAGCGTGGGACTTCGAGGGCAATTGGGTCGACAGCAGCCGGGACGAAATGTACGAAGCCTTCGCCGGTTATCACCCCACTGTGCAGGCCTTGATCGAGTCCACCGACAGCGTGACCAAGTGGCCGCTGCTCAACCGCAACCCGTTGCCTTTGTGGAGTCGCGGTCGCCTTGTTTTGCTGGGCGACGCCTGCCACCCGATGAAGCCGCACATGGCCCAGGGCGCCGGCATGGCCATTGAAGACGCCGCGATGCTCACCCGCTGCCTCCAGGAAACCGGCCTCACCGACTACCGCACGGCGTTCCAGCTCTACGAAGCCAATCGCAAGGAACGCGCCTCTCGGGTGCAAGCGGTTTCCAACGCCAACACCTGGCTGCGCACCCAGGAAGATCCGGCCTGGGTTTACGGGTACGACCTGTACGGCCAGGAGCTGAAATCGGGGGTGGCGGCGTGAGCACATTCATCCATGGCGGCAACGTCCAGGCCAACGGCATCCGTCAGCATTACCTGCGCTACGGCGGCGACATTCACTCCGGCAAACCGGCGCTTATCCTGATCCCGGGCATCACCAGCCCGGCGATCACCTGGGGGTTCGTCGCTGAACGCCTGGGCCAGTCTTTCGACACCTACGTGCTGGATGCGCGCGGTCGCGGGCTTTCTTCCACGGGGCCGGATCTGGATTACAGCGTCGACACCTGCGCCGATGACATCGGTGCGTTTGCCGCCGCCATGGGCATCGACAGCTATCACTTGGCCGGTCACTCCATGGGCGCGCGTTTTGCCGTTCGGGCTTCGATTCGTTGCCCCCAGGGCCTGAAAAGCCTGGTGCTGATTGATCCGCCGGTGTCCGGGCCGGGCCGTCGTGAATACCCGGCGAAGTTGCCGTGGTACGTCGACTCCATCCGCCAGTCGCAACAGGGCATGAGCGCCGAACACATGCGCGCGTTCTGCCCGACCTGGACCGAGGAACAACTGCAACTACGCGCCGAGTGGCTGCACACCTGCTACGAGCCCGCCATCGTCCGCGCCTTCAATGACTTCCACGACGTGGATTTCCACCAGGACCTGCCGAACCTTCCGGTCCCTGCCCTGCTCATCGTCGCTGGCCGCGGCGGCGTGATTCAGCCGGAAGACGAAGCCGAAATCCGACAGCTGCAACCGAACATCCTGATCGCGCGAGTGGAAAACGCCGGACACATGATTCCGTGGGACAACCTGCCGGGCTTCTTTGCCGCGTTCGGTGACTTTCTCGGTACGCCGCTGACCTGACGGTCCTTGCTTAAAACGATGAACAGGAGAACGCAATGACCGACCCACAAAGCGCGGACGCCAACTATCAGGGCGTCTGGGGTAATCGCATCGGTTTTGGTGCGAAACCGGCCTTGCTGATGATCGATTTCATGCAGGGCTACACCCAACCCGGCGCACCTTTATATGCACCGGGTGTGGTCAGCGCCGTGGCCGAAAGCGTCGAGTTGCTGGCCTGCGCGCGGGAACACGGCATCGCGGTGGTGCACACCAACATCCGCTACCACCCCACGCATTTCGCGGACGGCGGCATGTGGGTGAAAAAAGCGCCGGTGATGAAGGACATGGTCGAAGGCAATCCGCTGGCCGCATTCTGCGAGGCCCTACAGCCAGTGCCCGAAGAGGTCGTGATCAGCAAGCAGTACGCCAGTTCGTTCTTCGGCACGTCGCTGGCATCAATGCTGCACGCCCAAGGGATCGACACCGTCGTACTGGCCGGTTGCTCCACCAGCGGCTGCATCCGGGCGACCGCGGTGGATGCCGTGCAGCATGGTTTCCGGACCATCGTCGTGCGCGAATGCGTGGGTGACCGGCATCCCGATCCCCATGAAGCGAACCTGTTCGACATCGACAGCAAGTACGGAGATGTGGTGAGCAAGCAGGAGGCGATGACACAGTTGCGAGCTGCAAGCTTCAAGCGATAAGCCGCAAGTCAAGAGCATGCGGTCCCCTCTTGCAGCTTGAAGCTTGAAGCTTGAAGCTTGGCGCTTGCCGCTTCGTCCCCCATATGACAACACCGCAAACGCAGGCAAAATCAGCCGCCGCGCTCACCGGTCGAAGAAACGCCAGGAGACACCCATGCCCTCTGCGAATGTAGAAACCTCCGCGAACCTAGCCGCGGACCCGATCAAAGCGCTGTACACCAAGATCACCTGGAAGCTCATCCCCTTCCTGTGTTTCTGCTACCTGGCCGCTTACCTGGACCGCATCAACATCGGTTTCGCCAAGCTGCAAATGCTCGACCAGTTGCACTTCAGCGAGACCGCGTTCGGGTTGGGCGCCGGGCTGTTTTTCGTCGGCTATATCCTCTTCGAAGTGCCGAGCAACCTGGTGCTGGAGAAGGTCGGCGCGAAGATCTGGATCGCGCGGATCATGATCACCTGGGGCTTGCTGTCGTCCTGCACGTTGTTCGTCAGCACGCCGACGCAGTTTTACGTGCTGCGGTTTCTCCTCGGCGCCGCTGAAGCGGGCTTCCTGCCCGGCGTGCTGTTTTACCTGACCACCTGGTTCCCGACCTACCGCCGCGGCCGCATCATCGCGCTGTTCATGATCGGCCTGCCGCTTTCCAGCGTCATCGGCGGCCCGCTGTCGGGCTGGATCATGGGCCATTTCGACCAGACTGCCGGGCTGCGTGGCTGGCAGTGGCTGTTCCTGATCGAAGGCATTCCCAGCGTGCTGCTGGGGGTGATGACGTTCTGGGCGCTGCCGAACAATCCGAAAGAAGCCAAATGGCTGAACAGCGCCGAACAAACCTTGCTGGAAAGCGAACTGCGCCTGGACGACGTTGAGGGCAGGGACAGCAAGCACAGCTTTCGCGACGGTTTTTTCAATCTGAAAGTGTGGATGCTCGGCGGCATCGATTTCTCGATCTTGCTCAGCGCCTACGCCATGGGCTTCTGGATGCCGACGTTCATCAAGAACGCCGGGGTCACCGACACCTTCCACATCGGCGTGTTGACGGCATTGCCCAGCGTCGCGGCGCTGATCGGCATGCTGATGATCGGCGCCAGCTCCGACCGTCGTCGCGAACGGCGCTGGCACATCATCGTGCCGTTCTGGATCGGCGCCGTGGCCATGGCTGCCAGCCCGTTTTTCACCCATAACGTGGTCGCGACCGTCGCGCTGTTTGCCGTCGCTTCGGCCGCCATCATCGGCGCGGTCCCGGTTTTCTTCAGCCTGCCGGCAACGTTCCTCAAGGGCCGGGCGGCAGCGACGGGTTTCGCGTTGGCCTGCTCGCTGGCGAACATCGCCGGGCTGGTGAGCAACTCGATGATGGGCATCGCCATCGACGTGACCGGCAGCAGCGCCGGGGCGTTGTGGTTCTTTGCCGGGTGCCTGATTTTGAGCAGCCTGCTGGTGGTTGCGCTGCCGGCAAAGCTGGTGAATCGGTAACTCGTCGCGCTAGACGCCTATCCCGGGGGAGCCAGCTTGCTGGCGAATGCGGTGGGTCAGTCAGCGTTTTACTGACTGACCCACCGCCTTCGCGGGACACCCCCCGCG